>NZ_JBNNJZ010000625.1:0-4480 GCF_050270335.1 Streptomyces sp. NPDC059900 | reverse complement strand
TGCGTACCCCCCGCACTCTGCGCACCACCGCCATCGCCGCCATCGCCACCGCGGGCATCAGCCTGGGCGCCGCGTCCGGTGCCATGGCCGCCACTGCCCCGGGCACGGCCGCCCCCGCGTCCGTCAGCATCGAAGCGGCCGCGCACTCCAAGGCCAAGGTGAAGGCCAAGACCGTGAAGCTGCGCGACGGCTCCACCGCCAAGGTTTACAAGCTCGGCAAGAACAAGGCCAAGGCCGTCATATCGGGCCCCAAGGGCGGCACGCTGATCGCCAACGGCAAGAACGCCTACGCCAACCACAACGGCCTGCACATCAAGCTCACCCCGGGCGGCAGCCTCACCTCCTGGATGGACAAGGCCAAGCCGAAGCCCAAGCCGAAGCCGCAGCCCGAGAAGCGCCAGCACGTCCGTAACGACACCCTCGCCGACGGCTCCCTGGCCCGCGTCTACAAGCTCTCGCCCACCCACTGGCAGGCAGTCACCTCCGCCGGGTCCCTGGACGCCAACGGCCGCACCGCCCTCGGCAACCACAACGGCCTGCACATCAAGCTCACCGCGAGCGGCGGCCTGACTTCCTGGATGGACAAGGCAGGCGACGAGGCGCCGCAGCCCGCACCCGACGACGACGTGCAGCCCGACCCGCAGCCGACCCCGGACGACGACGTGCAGCCGAACGCCGACGAGCACGTGACGCCGGACGAGCAGAAGCCGGCGCCGGACGAGCTCAAGCCCGCGCCGGACACCGACCGGACGGCACCCGACAGCGCCGTGCCCCCGGTCCCGGCTCCCGTACCGGCCGTCTGATCCACCCCAGCCCCCGGCAGGGCGAGCACCATACGGAGTGAGGGACGTGCTCACCCGGTCCTCCACGCCCTGCCGGGCCCCTTCCCGCTCCCACCCCGAGCACCAGCCCCTGAAAGGTCCCTCCCGGCTGTGTCCGCGCGCGTCCGAGCCCTCCTGATCGTCATCTCCGCCCTCGCGGCGAGCGCACTTCCCACCGTCGCCGCGTTCGCCGATCCGCCCCACGTGCCCGCGACCGTGCCGCACAGCACGCCGCGCGAAGAGATCCAGCCCGCCGCCAACATCGCCGGGCAGATCGCCCGCCGCACCGCCGAACGCTCGACCGGAAAGCCGCTCGGCCTCATCCCCGACCAGGCCACCCAGCCCGTCACCCTCACCACGGGTCCGGTCAGATCCGGTGCGTCGCGCGCGTGATGCCCTATCCGGGTGATTACGGGTGTGGTGCGGACCCCGCGATGCCGAAACGGGACGAGGCTCTGATCGTGTGGCTGACGCGGTCGGCGGGGCGGCTGAGCCGGCCGTGCGATTCAGTGCACTGCACCCTCCCCGAAAGGCGGATCTCATGACCGATGCCGGACTGCGAGCCAAGTACATGCGCCGATTCCAGATCCAGGACGCCGACGGTGACGGCATCCTCGTCCGCGAGGACATCATCGGCCGCGCCGAGATCCTGCTGGGCGGGCTCGCGGAGTCGCCGCAGTCCCCGCGCGGCCAGGACGTGATCTCCGGAGCGCAGACGTACTGGGACGGGCTCATGAAGCTGGCCGGCGATCCCGGAGACGGACGGCTCACGGAGGCGGCGTTCGTCGATGCACTGCTGCAGGCCAAGGAGTCGGGGACGCTCGGAGAGCTGGTCCGGCCGTCGGTCGAGGCGCACGTGGCACTGATCGACACCGACGGGGACGGCACGGTGAGCCGGCAGGAATTCCTGCACTCCCAGGGGCTGTTCGGCATGCCTGAGGCCCAGGCGCAGAAGGCGTTCGATGCGATCGACTCGGACGGCGACGACCGGCTGACGGTCGAGGAGTGGCAGGAGGCCGTGATCGAGGCCTACAGCACGGGCGACGAGGTTCCCGGCGATCTGGTCATGGGGCTTCGGCACTGAGCGCGGCTTGCGGCTCCTGAGGCAGTTCCGTATGCCGCGGGGGCGAAGGCAGTTCCGTATGCCGCGGGCAGTCACCTGCCCGCGGCTTCGACGCCGAGCACCCGGCCGGAACCCGCGCGCGCCCCCGCAAGCCGCCCCGGAGCCTCCATGCACCCCGCCCGCGCCGTGGACCGGCGCCGCTCCCTGCCCGACGGTGAATGGAGAAGCACCCCGCCCCGGCAGCTCTGACCGCGAAGGGACTCCATGATCCATCCCAGCGAGACGCTCGCCCTGCAAACCGTCGAAGACTTCCTCACCCGCGATGAACTCATCCGGCTCCGCAAGTTCATGGACGACGAACTGCACACCACCGGCTGGGTCCCGCACTTCGAGGCCGAGGTCCTCCCCGCTCCTCCCCTGGCCCAGGAAATCCTCGGCCAGGCGGTGACCCGGGCCCTGCCGGCCATCCGTCGGGCCATCCCCTCCATCGCCTCGGCCGCGCCCTGGGGTTACACCGAGTTGACAGCCGGTCAGCGCGTACCGACCCACCTCGACGGCATACCCGATCCCGGCCCCATCGCCTGCCGCCTGGGCCGCATCGGCGTCGTCCTGGACGAGCCGGAGGCCGGCGGAGAGTTCTACGTCGAGACCACCTCCAGCGACCAGGTCTGGACCGGCGAGCACGTCGGCGGATTACAGGGCTTCCTGCCCGGCACCCCGCTCGCCCACCGCAACCCCCACGCACCCCTCCCGGAGGTCCACCGGCACGACAGCGAACCCGCCTGGCTGACCTCCTCCTCCCGCACCCGGTGGACGACCGACGCCGGCCCCGGCACGGCCATCGCCTACGGCGCCCACCTCATCCACGGCGTCCGGCCCGTCCGTACGGGACGGTTGCGCAAGTTCGTCACCGACCTGCTGACCGGCTCCGACCACTGAGCGCCCCGACGCCCGCCCGTCCGTCTCCTGGGGCGGGCGGACGGACGGTTTTCGCCCTGCGACCGGCTACCGCGTCGGTGTCCGGCACCGCAGCACGCTGAACTTTCGCAGCACCATCTCCTGCCCCTGGCAGTGAGTGGTGTCGACCTGGTCGAGCGCGTCGCGGTCCGTCAACACCTGGTCCAGCCGCTCGATCCACTCGGGCACCGGGTTTCCAGATCGTGGCCCTCGATGCAAGGGCTTTGGTCCTGCAAGGGAAGGTCCCGGCCGCGACGGCGGCCGGGACCTTCCGGTTTGGCTGTCTGTCAGGAGACCGTCTCAGCGGTGGCGTTCAGGACCGCTCGGCCCAGGATGTGACCGGCCATGGTGAAGCCGAGGAAGGCCGGGGTGGCCTCGGCAGGGACGCCTATGGAGTCGACGTCGAGGGCGTGCACCACGGTGAAGTAGCGGTGCGGGCCGTGGCCGGCCGGCGGGGCGGCGCCCATGAAGCGCGCCGCGCGGGCGTCGTTGGGCAGTTGGAAGGCACCCTCGGGCAGGCCCGAGCCGGTGTCGTCACCGGCGCCCTCGGGCAGTTCGGTGACGGTGGCGGGGATGTCGGCGACCGCCCAGTGCCAGAACCCGGAGCCGGTGGGGGCGTCGGGGTCGTAGACGGTGACGGCGTAGCTCTTGGTGCCCTCCGGAGCGCCGCTCCAGGACAGCTGCGGGGAGATGTCCTTCCCGCCGGGTACGCCGGAGGCGTGCTGTTCGGGCGGCCAGGCGGCGCCGTCGGCGACGGTGGTGCTGGTGACGGTGAAGGTCGCCGCCTCGGGGAGGCGGGCGAAGGGGTCGTTGGCGCTCATGGCGTCGTTCCTTCCAGATCGTGCCGTTCGATGAATCGACCGTAACACTAATAATCGATTATCTGCTGGATCGTCTATGATGGCGGCATGAATCAGACGACCCACGCCTCGGGCCCGACGGGGAAGCAGATGCTTTCCGAGCAGGTCTACGCACACCTGCGGGACGCGATCATGCGCGGGGACCACGCCCCCGGTGACCCCCTCAAGCCCCAGGACCTCGCCAAGGAACAGGGCGTGAGCCTGGCCGTCGTACGCGAGGCTCTCGTGCGGGTGGTCGGCGAGGGGCTCGCGGACCGGCTGCCCAACCGCGGCTTCGCCGTCCCCGCCTTTACCGACCAGCGCTGGCAGGAGGTCGCGGAGGCCCGCCGCGCCATCGAGCCGGTCATGCTGCGCATGTCCGTCGAGCGCGGCGACGTCGACTGGGAAGCGCGCGTACGAGCCGCCCACCACCGCCTGTCCCGCACCCCGGCGTACGCGGCGGAGGAGGGCGAGCACTACAGCAGCGCATGGGCCGAAGCCCACCGGGTCTTTCACCGCACACTGCTGGAGGGATGCGGCAACCCCGTCCTGCTGGAGACCTTCGACCGGCTGTGGACCGCGAGCGAACTGGCCCGGCGCTGGTCGGCGCATCGCAACCCCGACCGGGACGGGGCACTGGAGCATCGCCGGCTGGAAGAGGCGGCGCTCGCCCGCGACGCCGACACCGCAGCCGAGGCCCTGACCCAGCACCTCACCCAGACCGCGGCAGGGCTGACCGATTGCCCCCACCATGAGCCCCCCGCGCAAGCCTGATGGGCCACGCGCCTTCCCGGACCGCA
>NZ_JBNNJZ010000624.1:0-4482 GCF_050270335.1 Streptomyces sp. NPDC059900 | reverse complement strand
GAGGGAGAGTCCAGGTCGTTCGCGAGGGCTTCGCGGATCTCCTCGACCAGGTCCTCGGCGGCGGGGCCGTCGGGGCGCGAGACGGCGGCACGCCACCGGGCGAGCCGCTCCTCGGCCTCGGTCAGGACGGAGTCGGTCCACTCCCAGTCGGCGCGGTAGTGGTTCGCCAGGAGCGCGAGGCGGATGGCGGCCGGGTCGGTCCCGTCCCGCCGCAGCTTCGACACGAAGACGAGGTTGCCCTTGGACTTGGACATCTTCTCGCCGTCCAGGCCGACCATGCCCGCGTGGACGTAGGCCTTGGCGAACGGGTGCTCGCCGGTGAGGGCCTGCGCGTGCGACGCGCCCATCTCGTGGTGCGGGAACGCCAGGTCGCTGCCGCCGCCCTGCACGTCGAAGCCCATGCCCAGGTGGTCGAGGGCGATGGCCACGCACTCGATGTGCCAGCCGGGGCGACCGCGGCCGAGCGAGGCGCCGTCCCAGCTCGGCTCGCCCTCGCGGGCGGCCATCCAGAGCATCGGGTCGAGCGGGTTCTTCTTGCCCGCCCGCTCCGGGTCGCCGCCGCGCTCGGCGGAGAGCAGCTTCATCGCGGCGGCGTCGAGACCGGAGACCTCGCCGAAGTGCGGGTCGGACTCGACGGAGAAGTAGACGTCGCCCTCCAGGTCATAGGCGGCGCCCATGTCCCGGAGGCGTTCGACGAGCGGCACGATGCCGGGTATCGCCTCGACGGCTCCGATGTAGTGCTGCGGCGGGAGCAGCCGCAGGGCGGTCATGTCCTCGCGGAACAGGGCGGTCTCGCCCTCGGCGAGCTCGACCCAGTCCTTTCCGTCGCGGATGGCACGTTCAAGGAGCGGGTCGTCCACGTCGGTCACGTTCTGGACGTAATGAACCTGCCGCTTGGTGTCGAGCCACACGCGCTGAACGAGGTCGAACGCGTTGTAGGTCGCCGCGTGACCCATGTGGGTCGCGTCGTACGGAGTGATGCCGCAGACGTAGATACGGGCGACGGGACCGGGGTCAAGGGTGACGAGACCATCGGTCGCGGTGTCGTGGATCCGGAGGTCGCGGCCCTTGCCGGGCAGGGCGGGGACCTCAGAAGCGGGCCAGGCATGCATGCCATGAGCCTAACCGGACGGAGCGTCCGCATACGAGCGGGGGATCAAGGTTTATCCGGGCATGGGCGCCTTGGACCTGCGATGACGACGCCGCTGCGCGGCAAATTTCTCCCATGCACCCACCCGTTTACCCCGCATCGAGCGGCGACTGGCACTCAGCAGAGGCCGTGCCTACACCGGTGGCCACGGAATGGCGGGCCACTCCCCGCCGGGCACGGGGTGCTTCCCGGACGCCAGCAGGGCGGCAACCCGCGCCCGTACGGCCTCCACCTCGGCCGGAGTAATCAGCTCCGCCAACCGGATGCCGAGCGCCGCATCCCCGGCAAGCCCGTCCCGCAGGGACTCCAGGACCCCCACCGCCTCGGCGGTCAGCGGCTCCCCCGCCCACCCCCACAACAGCGTCCGCAGCTTGTCCTCCGCATTGAACGTGACCCCGTGGTCGATCCCGTACAGCCGTCCCGCGTCGGTCAGCAGATGCCCGCCCTTGCGGTCGGCGTTGTTGATCACCGCATCGAGCACCGCGAGCCGCCGCAGCCGCTCGTCGTCCGCGTGCACCAGAAGCGCCGTCCGCCCCTCCCCCACGTCGGCGAAGCCGATCGCCTTCCAGCCCTCGCCCGGCTCTGTGCCCTCGACGAGGGCAAGGAGTTCCCCGCCACCCCCGGCGGCTTCCGAGTCCGGGTTCAGGTCCGACTCAGACTCCGAATCCGGGTCCGACTCCGGGTCAGGGCCCTCGATCCACAGCTGGCACATGCCCTCGCCGTGCGGCCCGTCCCGCAGCACGGTCGGCGGCACGAGGCCCCACCCCGTCGCCTCGGAGACCTCGTAGGCGGCCACCTCGCGCTGCGCGAGCGTCCCGTCGGGGAAATCCCACAGGGGGCGCTCCCCGGCGACCGGTTTGTAGACGCAGGCGGCTTCCCGGCCCTCGTACGAGACGGAGCAGTAGAGCACCGCGTTCGAGGCCTCGCGGATCCGCCCGCGCACGGTCAGCTCACCCCGGGCGAGCAACTCCATGGCGTCGGTGCCCGGGGCCACGCTCACGCGCCCCGCCGGTATCCGTTCTGCCGCGGGCATACGTGTCCTTCCGGGTCGAGCGGGAGGCTGCACAGCGGGCACGGCGGCCGACCCGCGTTCACGACGTCGAGGGCCCGCTTGGCGAAGGCACGCGCCTGCGCCCCGGTGAGCCGGACGCGCAGCATCGGCGGCCCGTTCTCCTCGTCCTGCAGAAGCCTTTCCTCCGCTTCCGCGAGATCCTCGTCGGACTCGGCGTCGAGCTCCACCAGGGCCTGCGCCTCGACGATCATCCGTTCCTCGTCGCCGTCCCAGGCCAGCGCCATCGTGCCGACGCGGAACTCCTCCTCGACGGGCGAGTCGAGGGGCGCGCTGTCAGTGACCTCGGCGGAGGCGACGGCGGGCACGGGGGCGTTGCCGCCGCTGCGGCGCACGACCTCGTCGAGCAGCTCTTCCATGCGTTCGGCGAGCGCGGCCACCTGGGTCTTCTCCAGGGCGACACTGGTCACCCGGACTCCGGCGGAGGCCTGGAGGAAGAAGGTACGCCGGCCGGGGAGCCCGACCGTTCCGGCCACGAAGCGTTCCGGCGGGTCGTAGAGGAACACCTGACGCGACACGTCCTGTCTCCATTGGGATCGACTGCGATTGATCACTTGCGCTTGTTCGTACGCGACGACTCACCCTACTTGGGGTGACGATCACGGTGCCCCAGCATCGCCGCCCACCGCCGCGTCGCTGCCGGAGGGCTCCGCACGGGGAGCGAGCGAACCGAAGTCACCGGTGTCCCCCAGGCGTACGAGGAAGGGCCGCAGCCGGGTGAACCGGATGGCCGTCACCGAACAGGGCTCCACGGAGATGCGCTGGAAGAGGTCCAGGTGCAGCCCGATGGCGTCCGCGACAAGAGACTTGATGATGTCGCCGTGCGAACACATCAGATACACGGCGTCGGGGCCGTGGTCGCGCTCCACGCGCGCGTTCCACTCGCGTACCGCCTCGGCCGCCCGCGTCTGCATGGCCCGCATGGACTCCCCGCCGGGGAAGGCGGCGGCCGACGGATGCTGCTGTACGACCTCCATGAGCGGTTCGTCGGACAGCTCGGCCAGCTTGCGGCCCGACCAGTCGCCGTAGTGGCACTCCCCGATGCGGTCGTCGCTGTGCGCCCGCAGCCCGGGGCGCGCCGCGAGCAGCGGTGCGACGGTCTCCTGGCAGCGCTGGAGCGGGCTGGCGACGACTTCGGCGAGCGGGAGGCCGGCGAGGCGTCCGGGGAGCGCCGCGGCCTGTGCGGCGCCGCGCTCGTCCAGGGCCACGCCGGGGGTCCACCCGGCGAGCAGACCCGCGGTGTTGGCGGTGGATCGTCCGTGCCGGACGAGGATCAGCGTGGGCATGCGGGCCAGCCTAAGCCGCCGTCGGGGTGTGCCCCGAGCGGAGGTCGGGAAGAATGCCGTGCGTGATCGTGGACTGCGCGATGTACCGGAACGGGCGCCGCACCGAGTGCGGGGAGGACTTCTCGGACGCCGTCGGCGAGGCGCGCAAGGCGGGGGACGCCTTCGTCTGGGTGGGCCTGCACGAACCGACGGCAGCAGAGTTCGACGAGGTCAGCAGGGAGTTCGGGCTGCATCCGCTGGCGGTGGAGGACGCCCTGAAAGCCCACCAGCGGCCCAAGCTCGAAGTGTTCGACGACTCCCTCTTCGTGGTCCTGAAACCGGTCGTGTACGAGCAGGACAGCGACGCCGTCTCGTCCGGCGAGGTCATGGTCTTCATCGGCGACGCCTTCGTGGTCACGGTCCGGCACGGCGAGGGCTCGCCTCTCGGTGTCGTACGCCACCGCCTGGAGGCCGAGCCGGACATGCTGCGGCACGGTCCGACGTCCGTCCTGTACGCCGTCGCGGACGCCACGGTCGACCACTACCTCGATGTCGCGGGCGAGCTCCAGACCGACCTGGAGGAGCTGGAGGCGGAGGTGTTCTCGCCCGACAACGGAGGCAGCCGCAACACGGCGTCCCGCATCTACCGGTTCAAGCGCCAGATCGTCGAGTTCCGCCGGGCCACCGGACCGTTGGCGATGCCCATGATGCGCCTCTCCGGAACGGGCCCCTTCGCGCCCGACGTGCCGTTCGTGAAGGACGCGGCGAAACCGTTCTTCCGGGACGTCAGCGACCATCTGACGCGCGTGAACGACTGGGTGGACAGCCTCGACCGCCTGGTGTCCGACATCCTCTCGGCGCATCTGGCGCAGATGAGCGTGCGGCAGAACGACGACATGCGGAAGATCTCGGCGTGGGCCGCCATGGCGGCGGTCCCCACGATGATCGCGGGTGTCTACGGCATGAACTTCGACCACATGCCCGAGCTGCACTGGGTG
>NZ_JBNNJZ010000623.1:0-4501 GCF_050270335.1 Streptomyces sp. NPDC059900 | reverse complement strand
CGGTTGGGCGCGTCACCCGCCGCAGGTGAGGGAACCGGGCGCGGTCGCGGTGACGGTGGGAGGCGGAGGTGCGACGCCCATGACGCATCAAGAGACACCGGACGGGGACGCCGCCGGACCCACCCGGGACAGCGCCACCGACGCCGAGCTGGAGCGCCTGCGCGCGGAGGTCGGCGAGCTGCGCGCGCGTGCCGGGACGGAGCGGCGGCGCCGGGTCCGTCTGCTGGCCGTGCGGCGGGTCGTGGCGGCCGTCCTGATCGCACTGGTCGCCGTCCTGGCGACCACGTCGATCGTGGGGGTGTGGGGAGCACGGACCACGCTCAACACGGATCGCTGGATCGCCGCGGTGGGGCCGCTGCCCGAGGACCCCGACGTGAACGCCGCCGTCTCCACCTATCTGGCGCGCGAGATCTTCGACAAGCTGGACGTCGAGCAGCGGTTGTCCGAGACCCTGCCGCCGCGCGCGTCCTTCCTCGCGGCGCCGGTCACCGGAGCCGTGCACGACTATGTGCGGGACTCGATCTCCAAGCTCATCGCCAACGACCGGTTCCAGGAGCTGTGGCGGGCGACCAACCGCCGCGCCCACGCGCGGATCATCGAGGTCCTCGAGGAACGCAACGAGAACGTGAAGGTGAGCGGCGACACGGTCACCCTGAACCTGCTGCCGGTGGTCAACAACGTGCTGCGGTCCCTGGAGGAGCAACTGCCCACCCTGTTCGGCAAGAAGCTCGACCTGCCCGCGCTGTCCTCCGGCGAGCTCCCGCCGGGCCTGCACCAACGCATCGAGAAGGCGCTCGGGGTGTCGCTGCCCGGGGACTTCGCGCAGATCCGGCTCTACAACCGGCACGAGCTCGGTCAGTTGCAGGACACCGTGCTGATGGCCAAGCGTGCCGTGGTGGGCCTGGTGATCGCCGTGCCGGTGCTGCTCGGGATCGCCCTGTGGATCTCGCCCCAGCGCCGGCGCACCGTCCTCCAGCTCGGTCTGTGGCTGGTGGTGAGCGTCACGGTCCTCTCGACCGTACTGCGCGCGGTGCGCGACCAACTGCTCGGCCAAGTGCCGTCGGGCGTCTACCGCGAGGGCGCACGCGCGGCGATGTGGACGGTGTTCGAGACCCTGCGCGAGCGGGGCGATCAGTTGCTGTGGCTGGGCGTGGGCATCGCCGTCCTGGCCTACCTGGTGGGGCCCGGACGCCTGCCCCGGGCACTGCGCCGGTACGTGGCGCAGGGGGCGCGGGCCACCGGCCACGTCCTGGCCAAGGCCGGTGACCGGGCGCAGGGCGCGCGGGTGCGGCCGTGGCTGGCCCAGCACGCCGACGTGCTGCGGGTGGCGGGCATCGTCGTCGCGGCCCTGATCGCGCTGCTGCTCTCGTCGTGGACCGCCCTCTTCGTGACCGGCGGGCTGCTGGCCGCGTACGAGATCGGACTCACCCTCGTGACCCGCGCCGAAGGCCCCCCGGAAGGCTCACCCCCCGAAGGTGAGGCGGGCCGGGAGACCCCCGCCGAGACTGGCGCACCCGGTTGACCGAGGCAGGGAGACGCGCATGAAGACGCGGACGCACGCCGGACGGATCGGACCGATCGGAGACGGAAGCGCACGGTCACGCCTGTGGGGCCCCTACCTGAGCGAACGGCAGTGGGGCACGGTCCGCGAGGACTACAGCCCCGGCGGCGACGCCTGGTCCTACTTCCCGCACGATCACGCGCGTTCGCGTGCCTACCGGTGGGGCGAGGACGGCCTCGGCGGCGTCTGCGACGACAAGCAGCGCCTGTGCCTGGCCCTGGCCCTGTGGAACGGCCGCGACCCGATCCTCAAGGAACGCGCCTTCGGCCTCACCAACGGCGAGGGAAATCACGGCGAGGACGTCAAGGAGTACTACTTCTACCTCGACAGCACCCCCAGCCACTCCTACCTGAAGTACCTGTACAAGTACCCGCAGGCGGCCTTCCCGTACAACGACCTCGTGTCCGTCAACCGGGAGCGCACGCGCCAGGAGTTCGAGTACGAGCTCATGGACACCGGAGTCTTCGACGACGACCGCTACTTCGACGTGACGGTGGAGTACGCCAAGGCCGACCACGACGACATCCTGATGCGGGTCACCGTCGACAACCGGGGCCCCGACGCGGCGACCCTGCACGTCCTGCCGACGCTGTGGTTCCGCAACACCTGGTCCTGGGGCGATCCCCCCGACCGGGAGCACCGGCCGCGGCTGCGGGCGGTCGACGCGCCCGGCTCGACCGCCACCATCCGCGCCGACCACCCCGAGCTCGGCAGCTACGACCTGCGGTGCGCGGACGGGCCCGCGCTGCTGTTCACCGAGAACGAGACCGACCAGCAGCGGCTCTTCGGCTCGCCCAACGCGAGCCCCTACGTCAAGAACGCCATCGACCGCTACGTCGTCCAGGGAGAGGAGGCCGCCGTCAACCCGGCCCGTGAGGGCACCAAGGCGGCCGCCCACCACACCCTCACCGTCCCCGCGGGAGGCTCCCTGACCCTGCGGCTGCGGCTGGGCCCCGCCGACGCGAAACTCTCCCTGGCCAAGGGCTTCGACACGGTCTTCGCGGACCGCATCGCCGAAGCGGACGACTTCTACCGGGAGCTGACCCCCGGGCAGGCGGGCGAGGACGAGGCACGCGTCATGCGCCAGGCCCTCGCCGGAATGCTCTGGTCCAAGCAGTACTACGCCTTCGACCTGGAGAAGTGGCTGGGCGAGCACGACATGACACCGTGGAGCCCGCCACGGCCGGGCCTGCGCAACGGCGAGTGGTTCCACATGGTGAGCGACGACATCGTCTCCATGCCCGACAAATGGGAGTACCCCTGGTTCGCCGCCTGGGACCTGGCGTTCCACGCCGTGGGCCTCTCCGTCGTCGACGTCGGCTTCGCCAAGGAACAGCTCGAACTCCTCCTGCGCGACGTCTACTTGCACCCCAACGGCCAGATACCGGCCTACGAGTGGAACTTCGGCGACGTCAATCCGCCCGTGCACGCCTGGGCCGCCTACTTCGTCTACACGGTGGAGAAGGGCACGACCGGCAACGCCGACCACGCCTTCCTGGAGCGCACCTTCCAGAAGCTGCTCACGAACTTCACCTGGTGGGTCAACCGCAAGGACCTCGGCGGCCGCAACATCTTCCAGGGCGGCTTCCTCGGCCTCGACAACATCGGCGTCTTCGACCGCAGCGCCCCCCTGCCCACCGGAGGCTTCCTGGAACAGGCGGACGGCACCGCCTGGATGGCGCTGTACTGCCAGTCGATGCTGCAGATCGCGATGGAACTCGCCGAGCACAACGAGGCCTACGAGGAACTGGTCCTCAAGTTCGTCGAGCACTACATGTGGATCGCCGCCTCCATGGACCGGGTCGGGGACCTCCACGACGAGCTGTGGGACGAGGAGGACGGCTTCTTCTACGACGTGCTGCGCATGCCCGACGGGGAGGCGGTCCAGCTCAAGGTCCGCTCCATGGTGGGGCTCCTTCCGCTGTGCGCGTCGACCGTCTTCCGGCCGGACCAGCTGGAGCGGCTTTCGGGCCTCACCGACCGGTTGCGGCGGTTCGCCGAGCGCCATCCCTCGCTGTCGGTGACGCTGACCTCGGCCCAGGCCGGCAGGGCGGGCGGCCCGCGGCTGCTGTCCGTCCTGGACGAGAAGAAGCTGGTGCGCGTGCTGGCCCGGCTCCTGTCGGAGGACGAGTTCCTGAGCCCGTACGGGGTCAGGGCGCTCTCCCGCCACCACGCCGAGCACCCGTACACGTTCTGGGTGCACGGCCAGGAGTACAAGGTCTCCTATCTGCCCGCCGAGTCGGACACCGGCATGTTCGGCGGCAACTCCAACTGGCGCGGCCCGGTCTGGATGCCGATGAACGCCCTGCTGATCCGCGGGCTGATCAACCTCTACGGCTTCTACGGCGACGACTTCACCGTCGAGTGCCCGACCGGCTCGGGCATCCAGAAGAACCTGTACGAGGTCGCCGAGGACATCTGCACCCGCCTCACCCGGATCTTCCTGCGCGGCGAGGACGGGAGGCGGCCCGTGTACGGCGGCCAGGCGAAGTTCAAGGACGACCCGCACTGGCGCGACCTGGTCTCCTTCTACGAGTACTTCCACGGTGACAACGGCGCGGGTATCGGCGCCTCGCACCAGACCGGCTGGACCGGTCTCGTCGCGGCCCTGATGAAGATCTTCGGCACGTTCGATCCGGAGGAATTCCGCACCGGCACCCCCAGGAGGCACAAGCGTTGACTCCTCCCCAGCTGAGGGGGATTTCTAGCTCACGTTGCCTGGCCCCCGGCGGGGGTGCAGGTCTTGCACGATCAGCGCTAGCCGGGTGCGAGACCAGCCCGGACGAGCATCATGTGTGCGGAGTTCTTGTCCCTGGGGGACGCCCTTCCGCATGCGGTGCACGTATAGGTTCTCTCGGAAAGAGGTAGGCGGTGCTTGGCTCTCGCACCACACGGGGCACAGTCCGTCGTCGTGTGCTTCGGGTCGACCAGATACAGGGC
>NZ_JBNNJZ010000622.1:0-4527 GCF_050270335.1 Streptomyces sp. NPDC059900 | reverse complement strand
GGTCTACGCGACAGCGGCCTCCTTCACCTCCTCCGCGATGTGGGCCGCAATCGACGGACGTCGCTTCGACGCCGCCCAACGCCACTTCGACCGCGCCTCCAGCCTCGCCGGCATGTCCGGAGATCTCACGATCCAGTTCCGCATCTGGTCGCATGCCGGGTCGCTCTACCGTCATCTGGGGCGGCCGGTCGACGCGTTGGCCGCCAACGACGCCGCCCGGCGCCTATCCATCACACGCCGCGACCCGCTGTTCGCAGCGCTCGGGCACGCGCGGCATGCCGCGATCCACGGCATCCAGGGCGATATCGGTGCCATCCACCGCACCCTCGGCCTCGCCCAGGAAGCCTTCGACCGCGCCCAGCAGGATGAGCCGCGCCCGGTGTGGATGACCGCGTTCTTCGATCGCGCCGAACTGCACTCCCTGGCCACAGCCGCGCACCTGTCCGCCCGCGACTACGCCACCGCAGAAGCCCACGCCCACCGCAGCCTGGCCGCGCTGCGCCCGGAGCTGGAGCGCACACGCGCCATCACCACCGCCCGTCTCTGCCGGGCCCAGCTCGGGCAGGACGACCTGGACCCCGCCGTACGTACAGCGATGGCGATCCCCGAGGCCACACTCACTCACCCCCGCGTACTGGGCCTACTCATCGGCTTCACCAACACCCTGCACCGTCAAGCCCCCACCAGCACCCAGACCCGCCTGTGGGACGCCTACGCCCAACAGCACCTCCGGAGGACCCCATGACGACCGACCTCGTCCACGCCCGCGACATCGACGACGTGTGGGAGACCCTCATCGAGGTCTATGCCGACGTCCGCCAAGCCCAGTTGCACGATCCGCACTACAGCGTGGAGCGCTACGCCGAGCGCCTGGCCCGTCATAGCAAGGAACAGGGCTGGGAGACGGTCGTCGCCTACGAGGATGGGGCGCCGGTCGGGTATGGGTACGTCAACGCACTCACCCCGGTTGAGGACCGGTGGTGGACGCGGGTGAAACCGCAACTCGACGAAGGAGTGACCGGAGCATCGACCGTGGGGATCAAGGAAATGATGGTCATCGAGCCCTACCGGCGACGGGGTATCGCCAAGCTCATCCATGACGAACTGCTTTCCCAGCGCGACGAGCCGCAGGTGTCCTTGATGGTGTCCCCGACCAACCAGGACGGCCGGGTGCAGGCCCTGTATTCGAAGTGGGGCTACGAAGTGGTGGGGCGCAGTCAGCCCTCCCCCGATTCGCCGCCGCTGACGGTCATGATCAGGGGCAGGGTGCTCTAGACACCGCACCAACCTGCCGCCGTGCCCGCGGGTACGCGGGTGTTCTCATCGCCTTCTCATCCCCGTGGGCCGGCGGAGACAGAGACGAAATGTGCCGAGCGGTGAGGATCGAGGAGCAGATGAGAACCCCCTCGATCACGGAGACTCCGCATGCAGAAGCCGATTGCCATCGCCACGTTCGCGCTCATCACGTTCGGCACGCTCGCAACGACTGCCGCTGTCGCCAACGCTTCCGGCTCCCCGAGCGAGGGACGCGGGCACACCGTCCAGCGCCCCGCGCACACCGGCTCCAAGCCCGCCGACAAGCCGGGCAAGGACTCGTACTCGACGACACTGGAGAAGCCCGCCGGGATCGACTCGGTTCCCTCCCGGCAGCGCTGACCCGCACCTGCACCGCAGGCGTGCCCCATCGGCTGATGCCGGTGGGGCACATTGCGGGACACCGCTCCATCCGGTGTCCCGCAGAGGTGTGGGCGTCCTGCTAGGCCACCAGGGACCGTCCGATGATCTCCTTCATGATTTCGGTGGTTCCGCCGTAGATACGCGTGGCCCGGCTGTCCGCCCAGGCTCTGGCCACTGCCTGTTCGAGCATGTAGCCGTGACCGCCGTGCAGTTGGACGCACGCGTCAAGGACCTGTCCCTGGAGTTCGGTGCACCACCACTTGGCCTTGGCCGCGTCCTGCGGCGTCAGGGTTTTCTCGTTGCATTCGCTGACGCTGCGATCCAGGTACTGCTGGGCGACGTCGGTGGCGGTGGCGAGTTCGGCCAGGCGGTGGCGGACCGTCTGCTGTGCTGCCAGCGGCTGGCCGAAGGCGTGGCGTTCGCGGACGTACGTCAGGGTCCAGTCCAGGGCGGCCGTTGCCTGGGACAGGGCGCTGACGGCGATGGAGAGGCGTTCCTGGCTCAGGTTGCGGGTGAGCGCCTTGAAGCCGCCGCCTTCCTCGCCCAGCAGGTTCGCTGCGGGGATGCGTGCACCGGTGAAGGCAAGTTCGGCGGTGTCCTGGGCGTGCATGCCGACCTTGTGCAGGCGACCGGCCCTCTGGAAGCCCTCGGTGTCGCGCTCCACCATCAGCAGGCTGAGGCCCTGGTGCGGGTGGGGGCCTGTGCGGACGGCGGTGATGATGAGGTCGGCGTTGATTCCGTTGGTGATGAAGGTCTTCGCGCCGTCGACCACATAGTCGTCACCGTCCTTGACGGCCTTGGTGCGGATGGCGGAGAGGTCGGAGCCGGTGCCCGGTTCGGTCATCGCGATCGCGGTGATCAGCTCTCCGGAGGCGATTTTGGGCAGCCAGCGCTTCTTCTGCTCGTCGGTGGCGAGAGTGAGCAGGTAGGGAAGGCAGACGTCGGACTGGAGGGTGGGGCCCAGGAGGGCGGGGGCGACGGCGGCTGCGGCTGCTTCTTCTTGCAGGATGACGCTGTAGCGGAAGTCGTGGATGCCGGCGCCGCCGTACTCGGGCGGTATGGCGATGCTCAGGGCGCCGAGCGAGCCGAGGCCGGTGAACAGCGTGCGGGGCACGATGCCGGCGCTCTCCCAGTCCGGGTAGCAGGGCACCACGTCCTTCTTGAGGAAGGCGCGGACGCTGTGGCGGTAGTCCTCGTGCTCGGCGTCGAACAGGATGCGCTTCATGGGGTGTTCCTCACATGGAGAAGCCGCCGCCGCAGACGAGTGTCTGGCCGCTGACGTAGTCGGAGTCGGGGGTGCACAGGAGGTAGACGGCGCCGGCCGCTTCGGCGGGCGTCCCGGCGCGGCCCAGGGGGATGCTGCGCTCCATGGCGGTCAGGAGATCGGGATTGACGCCGACCTTGATGTCGTTGCCCTCGACGTGGATCGTGGCGTCCTGGTCCGCTGCCGCTTCGGTGAGGCGGGTTTTGATCAGTCCGAAGGCCACGGTGTTGACGGTGACGTTGTAGCGCCCCCATTCCTTGGCCAGGGTGCGGGTCAGGCCGGTGACGCCGGCCTTGGCGGCGGCGTAGTTGGCCTGGCCTGCGTTCCCGCCGAGGCCGGCGATGGAGGAGATGTTGACGACCTTGCGGCAGCGCGGGGTCCCGGTCTGTGCTTCCTTCTTGGCCGCGGCGCTGATGACGGGCTGCGCGGCGCGCAGGATGCGGAACGGTGCCTTGAGGTGGACGTCCAGGACGGCGTCCCATTGCTCGTCGGTGAGCTTTTGGATGACGGAGTCCCAGGTGTATCCGGCGTTGTTGACGATGATGTCCAGGCCGTCGAAGTGGTCGAGGGCGGTTTGGACGAAGCGTTCACCGAATCCGTCGTCGGTCACGTTGCCCACGCAGGCCACCGCGGTGCCGCCGATGGTTTCGATGGCGGCGACGGTGTCCTTGGCCGGCTCGGGGTCCAGGTCGTTGACCACGATCCTGGCGCCTTCGCGGGCCAGCCGGAGTGCGATGTCGCGGCCGATCCCGCGGCCCGAGCCGGAGATGATGGCGGTTTGTC
Organism: Streptomyces sp. NPDC059900; assembly: GCF_050270335.1. Taxonomy (NCBI): domain Bacteria; kingdom Bacillati; phylum Actinomycetota; class Actinomycetes; order Kitasatosporales; family Streptomycetaceae; genus Streptomyces; species Streptomyces sp. NPDC059900. The sequence continues at coordinate 803 of NZ_JBNNJZ010000622.1, read as the reverse complement.
CTTCGAGTGTTCCCATGATGGTTCCCTTGTTGAGTGGGGTGTTGCGCCGCTGCCGTGCGCGGGGCCGGCGGCTAGGCGCCGGGCAGTGCCACGGCTGCCTCGCCGCGCAGGGTGGTGGTGCCGTCGGCGAGGGTGACGGTGACGGCGAGGGTTGCCACGCGCTCTCCGTCGATGTCGTCGACGGCGGTGACCCGGCCGTGGCAGACGGGCGCGGCGTGCACCGGGGTGATGGCCGTGAAGCGGACGGCGAAGCGGCGGATGGCGGACTGGTCGACCCAGCCGGTCAGGAGCCGGCCGAGGTAGGCCATCGAGAGCATGCCGTGGGCGAAGACGTCGTCGAGTCCGGCCTCGCGGGCGGCGTCGATGTCGATGTGGATGCGGTTGTGGTCGCCGGAGGCGCCGGCGAAGAGGGCGAGCGTGGTGCGGGAGATCTCCGGCAGGTGCAGGGGCGGCAGTTCGGTGCCCACGGTTACGGGGGTCACGGTGCGGGGACCTCGTTTCGTACGACGGTGATGGTGCGCAGGTCGGCGACGTGAGTGCCGTCGGCGCGGGTCACGGTGGTGTCCTTGGTGAGCAGGTCCAGTGCGCCGCCGTTCTTGCTGCGCACGTCGACGATGGTCGAGCGGGCGGTGAGGGTGTCTCCGGCGTGCGCAGTGCGGTGGTAGGTGAATTCCTGTTCTCCGTGCAGGACGTGCAGCATGTCGACGCCGAGGGCACGGAGGTAGGCGAAGGGGTCGGGCTGTTGCAGCTCGATGCCGAACAGGAAGGTCGGCGGGACGGGCAGGTCGGGGTGTCCTGCCTCG
>NZ_JBNNJZ010000621.1:0-4536 GCF_050270335.1 Streptomyces sp. NPDC059900 | reverse complement strand
CCGTGAGGGCAGCCGCACTGCGTTGACCAGCGGGCCCTGAGCAGGCAAGGCTCAGGGCCCGCGATCTTCCCGGCCCGCTACCGCCACTTCAGCACCTTGGCGGTAGCGGGCCGGAGTCTTGTGCGCCTGGCATTGAGGGGATCACGGGTGCATCAACCTGGTCTCGCTGAAGGATCTGCATCAGCGCCGAACGGACCCCGGCTCCCATGCGGTAGTAGACGATGCGTCCCTCCCGCCTGTTCTCCACCAACCCCATGCACCGCAGCCGCTTGAGATGATGACTCACCGTGGACTGAGCCACTCCGACATCGCAGATGTCGTGCGCCGCGACTTCCGCTCCCTTTAGCGCCGCCAGATGGACCAGCAGTTGCAGACGCACCGGGTCGCCCAGTGTTTTGAAGACATCAGCCCACCACACCGCGTCCGCCGCGCTCAGTTGGAAACACTCCACGTTCTCGCCAGGGTCTGTGGCGTCATGGGACATCTCTTCTCCTCACCCCAGCTCCGTCCGGCTGGGAAACCGAGTGGACGGGCAGGATGCGGTCAGGGGCAGCTCAGCCCTCAGCTCACCGGTGTGCGTTGCCCACTCAGCGGCTGGCTCCGCTCACGCTGCCGCTGACAGCAGACCGGCCATGCCCGCGAGGACTCCCGGGGCCACCCGGTAGTACACCCAGCTGGCCCGCCGGTCAGACACCAGAAGACCCGCTTCCCGGAGTTTGCGCAGGTGGTGGCTGACGGTGGGCTGGGAGACGCCGACGTCCTGGATATCGCAGACGCACGCCTCACCGCCAGGCTGCGCGGCGATTCGGGAAAACAACCGCAGACGGACCGGGTCCGAGAGGGCCTTGAACATGATGGCGATCTTCTCCGCGTCGGGAACGGAGAGTTCTTCCTGCCCCAGCGGCTGGCAGCAAGCGAAAGATGTGGTGGCGTCTTGGATGCCGGGAACCGAAACCAACTTCGACATGCCTCTATGTTGACACTCATCTAATCACCTGCCAATAGTCGAGCAGGTGTGGATCTGCCCGAACGGGCAGGCGCTATTTCGATGAGCTTCTATGTTGACGTCTATCGAATCAGGGTGCATGCTGGTGACCAGAGGACATCGACAAACATCGAAATCGAGGAGAGTTGTCGTGACTGCGCCCGTTGCCCAAGATCTGCCCGTTGTCGTCATCGGAGCCGGCCCCATCGGCTTGGCCGCCGCCGCCCACCTGCTGGAGCGGCAGCTGACACCCCTGGTTCTTGAAGAGGGACCGATGGCCGCCAGTGCAGTACGGGCCTGGTCCCACGTCCGGCTCTTCTCGCCCTGGGGCGAAGTCACCGACCCCGCCGCCGAGAAGCTGCTCGCACCCACCGGCTGGACCCGCCCCGACGCGGCGACTTATCCCACCGGCGCCCAATGGGCCGAGCGCTACCTTCAGCCGCTCGCCGACGCCCTAGGAGACCGCGTCCACTACGGCGCCACCGTCACCGGCATCTCCCGCACGGGACGCGACCGCATCGTCGACGCCGACCGTGACAGCCAGCCCTTCGTCGTCCATCTCAGCAACGCCGACGGCCGCGAGGAACGCCTTTTCGCCCGCGCGGTCATCGACGCCTCCGGAACATGGACCACACCGAGCCCGGCTGGCGCCAGCGGCCTGCCCGCGCTGGGGGAGGGGGCCGCAGCTGGCCGCGTCACCTACCGCGTCCCCGACCTCAACGATCCCGACGTGCGGGCCCGTTACGCAGGCAAGCGCACCGCGGTCATCGGCTCCGGAGTCTCCGCCTTCACGGCGCTCGCTACCCTCGCAGACCTCGCCCAGAACGAACCGGGAACGCACTCGGTATGGATCCTGCGCCGGGGCATCAGCAGCTCCACCTTCGGCGGCGGCGAAGCCGACCAGCTCCCCGCCCGCGGAGCCCTCGGCCTGGCTGCCAAAGCAGCCGTCGACAACGGCTACGCCGACGCCGTAACGGGCTTCCGTACCGAAGCGATCGAACACGACTCTGACGGTCGCTTGATCCTGATCGGTGAGGACGGCCGATATCTTGACCCGGTCGACGAGGCGATCGTCCTGACCGGCTTCCGCCCTGACCTCTCCTTCCTCTCCGAGATCCGCCTCGGCCTCGACGAACGCCTCCAGGCCCCGACCGCACTGGCTCCGCTCATCGACCCCAACGTCCACTCTTGCGGAACGGTCTACCCGCATGGTGTCAACGAGCTTTCACACCCGGAGAAGGATGTCTACCTCGTCGGCATGAAGTCCTATGGCCGTGCCCCCACCTTCCTCGCGATGACGGGTTACGAGCAGGTCCGCTCAATCGCTGCAGCCCTCGCCGGTGACCACGAGGCCGCCGAACAAGTGGAGTTGACGCTGCCCGAGACCGGAGTCTGCGGCGGTGCAGGCCTCTTCGACGATTCGACACCCGAGGAGAACGGCGACGGATGCTGCGCTCCCGCGCCTGCCCTGGTTCAGATCGGATCAGCCGGAACTACGCTCCAGATCGGCAAGACCGAGACATCCGGCGGCTGCTGAAAACCGGCTGCCGGCCAGTCTGAATCACCGCGTCCCGGCCAAGTCCGGCCGGACACGCGTCCTTCCTGCAACAGGAGGAATCACCATGTCCCGTGTACAGCTCGCTCTACGCGTCCCCGACCTCGAAGCATCCATCGCCTTCTACTCCAAGCTCTTCGGCGCCGAGCCAGCCAAGCTCCGCGACGGCTATGCCAACTTCGCCATCGCCGAACCGCCGCTCAAGCTCGTCCTCATCGAGGGCACCGCGGGCGAGGACACCCGCATGGATCACCTCGGTGTCGAGGTGGAATCCACCGAAGCCGTCCACGCGGCCACCGCTCGACTCGGTGCAGAAGGCCTGACCACCGCCGAGGAGAACGACACCACCTGCTGTTACGCGCTCCAGGACAAGGTCTGGGTTCACGGCCCCGGGCAGGAGCCCTGGGAGGTGTACGTCGTGAAGGCCGATGCGGACTCCCTCGCCAAGCAGGAGGGCAGCAGCTGCTGCACCCAAAGCGCAGCTGATACTGAACCCGATGCCAAGGCGGGCGGACCGGTCGCCGCCGGTGGCTGCTGCTGATCCCGCAATGACCCACCTGCACATCGACGGGGCCGCGACCGGCACGCCCAAGAGCCGCTCGCGGCCCCGCGCCACACTGCCAGCCCTATGTGCCACCCAGATCACCAGCTGGGGAATCGTTTACTACGCCTTCCCTGTCCTGCTCCCGCACCTGACAGCGGACACCGGATGGTCGACGAGCGCCGCGACCGCAGCGTTCTCCGCCGCCCTTTTGATCTCGGCCGTCATCGGCATTCCCGTTGGGCGCATCCTCGACCGCCGAGGTCCCCGCGCCGTCATGACCACTGGCTCACTGCTCGCCGTTGCAGCCATCCTGACCATCGCCGCAGCTCCGAACTTCCAGGTGTTCGCAGTCGGCTGGCTCCTGGCCGGTGTCGCCATGGCCGCCACCTTCTACCAGCCCGCCTTCGCGGCCGTCACCCGCTGGTGGGGACCCGATCGTGTACGCGCCCTCACGATCGTCACCCTCGCCGGGGGACTCGCCAGCACGGTCTTTGCCCCTCTCACCGCCCTGCTCGCAGACCACCTCGGCTGGCGCACGACATACGTCGTGCTCGCGATGATCCTTGCGGCAGTCACCATCCCCGCACACGCCCTTGCTTTGCGGGCCCCTTGGCCGCCGACCCCACCGGCCGCAGCGGTGTCCAACGGCCCACCGATCGCCCGCAGCCGGCCCTTCCTGATCCTCGTAGTGGCCTTCACCTGTTCCGGCTTCGCCATGTACGCGGTCGTCTTCGGCATGGTTCCGCTGATGATCGAACGCGGCGCCACCGCATCAACGGCCGCCTGGGCACTGGGACTCGGTGGAGCGGGCCAGACCCTGGGACGCACCCTCTACGCCACCCTCAGCCGCACCACCAGCGTCACCACCCGCACGGCAGTTCTCTTCACGGCAGGCGGAGCCACTACGGCGGCCCTCGCCCTCATACAGGGCCCCATCCCGCTGCTGATCCTGCTCGCTGTCCTCGCAGGCGTCGTACGTGGCAATCTCACACTGCTCCAGGCCACCGCGGTCAGCGACCGCTGGGGAACCACGAACTACGGTCGCCTGTCCGGGCTCCTCGCAGCCCCGGCCACTGTGGCCGCGGCCCTCGCGCCCTGGGCGGGCGCTGCCCTGGCGGGACAACTGGGCGGCTACGAGCGCCTGTTCCTCGTTCTTGCCGTCGGTTCTGCTGTGGCGGCAGTGCTGACGCTCTTTTCGGGGCCTCGTATTACATCTGGCATGTAGCGTGTGGGAGCCCGAAACAAGGCCACACGCGTAGGGCAGACTCAGTTCGAACGATCCGCCGGAGTGCTTACTCAGCCACGTGGCTTGCTCTGCTTACGACCTCACTCCCGCAGGAAGACGGCCCATGTCGGCCGGTCGCGTCCCACGTAGTGGTGTAGAGATGCGGACTTGAGAACTCCGCAGGTCCTGCCGACGGTGGGGCTGATGCGTCGCCGCGTCCTGGCACC
>NZ_JBNNJZ010000620.1:0-4548 GCF_050270335.1 Streptomyces sp. NPDC059900 | reverse complement strand
GTGCCATGCGATGTGCCGACGGCGGAGAGCGGCGGAACATGACGCTCCCCGATGACGTCCCGATGACTGCGAGCGGTGACGGGGGAAAGGCCGGGTTCTGCGTTCTGCGCGTAAGGCTCGCTCCCTGCCCGGTCATCCGCGTGCGGCGTGCTCGGCGCGGACGCGGAGGCAGGGGCAGCGGCCACGGTGCCGCTCGGCACGCAGGGTTGTCCGCCGCAGAGGGCGGACGGGCCGAGCAAGGTGATGAGGAGGGCGAGCATGATGGCCGGCAGCGCTGCTGCCGGACCACGGGCGCGTGAAGCGGCGCGTGCGAAGCGGGTCATCCCCCCTCCCTCCCCACTCGGTCCGGAGCCCCAAGGCCCCGACCGGGGAGTAGGCGGTCGGAGACTTGGGGCAGTCAGGTGGCTCAGGCCTCGATGAGACCGACGCGGATCGCGTAGCGGGTGAGTTCAAGGCGGTCCCGCATGCCGAGCTTGTGCAGCAGGTTTTCCCGATGGCGGTGGACGGTCTTGATGCTGATGAAGAGCATCTCGGCGATCTCCTTGGAGGAGTGGCCCTCGGCCACGAGTTTGAGGACCTCCTCCTCGCGCGCGGTCAGCACCTGCTCGGGCGGCTCCTCGCCCTGACGGACACGGTCGAGATGCTTGCGGATGAGCGCCGTGACCGCGCCCGGATACAGGAAGGGCTCGTCACGCATGGCGGCCCGGCATGCCGACACCAGGTCGCGATCGGCCACGGACTTCAGCACGTAGCCGCTGGCGCCGGCCTTCAGCGCCTGGAAGAAGTACTGCTCGTTGTCGTGCATCGTGAGCATCAGCACCCGCACCCCGGGCTTCAGCGCCAGGAGTTCGCGGGTTGCCTGCAGGCCGGTCATCCGGGGCATGGCGACATCCATCACCGCCAGGTCGACCTCGTGGGTGCGGACCAGGTCGACGGCCTGAGCGCCGTCACCGGCCTCCGCGACGACCTCCAGGTCCGGCTCCCGGTCGAGGATGAGCCGCACCCCGCGACGTACCAGCGCGTGGTCGTCGGCGAGGAGGATGCGGATCGCGGATGTGCGGGGCTGGGTCATGGCTGCTTCCTGGGGAGGGGCACGGTCAGCCGGACCGTCGTACCGGCCTGCGGTGTGGAGATGACGTCCAGAGTGGCCCCGCTCAGCAGGGCCCGCTCCCGCATTCCGCGGATGCCCGCCCCCTCGCGGGCGACTGCGGTGCCGCGGCCGTCGTCGACGACGGCAAGGACCACCGCCTCGCCGGTGTGCTCCAGGCTCACCTCGACCTGGTCGGCCTCGGCGTGGCGGGCCGCGTTCGTCAGGGCTTCCTGGGCGACGCGGTACACGACGAGTTCCGCCTGCCGGCCCAGCGGCGGCAGGCCGCTCGCGAAGCGGTGCACCACACGCAGCCCCGCGTGTGTGGCGAACTCCGTGGTCAGGGACGTCAGGGCGCTGACCAGACCGAGATCGTCCAGTACGCCCGGCCGCAGTCTGCGCACCAGACGGCGTACTTCGTCCAGGCTTCCCCGGGTGATCTCCTGCGCCTGCTGCAACTCCCCGCGCAGCGGTTCGTCCGCCTCGTCCGCGGCCCGCTTGAGGGACAGCAGGACCGCGGTCATGGTCTGGCCGACCTCGTCGTGCAGCTCCTGGGCGATGCGGCGCCGTTCGGATTCCTGGGCGAGCAGGACGCGGGCGCTGCTGGCGGCCCGTTCCTGCTCGAGCCGTTCGAGCATGGCGTTGAAGGTGAGGATCAGCTCGGCGGTCTCACCACTGCCCTGCTCCGGAAGCCGGTGTCCGGGGCGCAACAGGTCGACGGTGTGCATCAGCCGGGTGAGCCGGCCCAGTGGAGCGAGGCCGATACGCAGCAAAGCCGCGTTGGCGACCAGCATGACGCCCAGGCCGCCCACGAGGATGACGGCCTCGGTAAGGACCACCGGCACGGAGACGGTCACCGGCGCCCACAGCAGCAGTGCCGTGGCGCCTCCGAGCACCACGGCGTTGAGCGCGAAGATCCGCCAGAACAGGGACAACGGGATAACGCCTTTCTCCGTGCGACGCGGTTGGGTCTCTACTGTCGGTCACCGCGCACCCAGAGCGTGAACCGCAGCCACTGGTTTTGACCGGACTGCTGTCCAGGGTGCCCGCTCGCGGCAGGTTCGTCGATGGGCTCCAGTGCCCATTTCCCGGCGCTGGCCAGCGGCGTGACGATCCCCGGACCGCCGTCATAGATGGGTATCGCGCCCGATGGGTTTCCCGCGCCGATGCGGCCAGGGTGGAGGCATGGAGTGCGGCCCGCGACTCCTCCCGACCTGCCGACCCGGCTCACGACTTCCCGGCCCGGCGCGACCCACCCGCTGAAAGAAGGAACCGCCATGTCCCTCGATGTGCCCCGGACCGAAGCCCCCGTCGAGCGGCTGACGGCACATGAGGCCCTCCAGCGCCTCCAGCACGAACGCGCCACCCGCCTCACACAGCTGCAGGCCGTCGAAGAGGCCGGGGCGGAGACGGAGGAACAGATGATGTTCACGCAGAAAGAGGCCATCCGGCGAGTCCTGGCCGAAGTCGAGGACGCCGTCGCCCGGGTACAGGACGGCAGTTACGGCCTCTGCCAAAACTGCACCACCGCCATTCCGGTCGAGCGCCTGGAAATCCTGCCGTACACCCCGTTCTGTGTTCCCTGCCAGCGCAAAGTCGCCTGACGGCCGAAGCCCGCTACGGCGTCGCGCCCTGAAAGTCCCCTCTTCCCGCCCTGCCCAAGGGGTGAATCGGTGAACCACCAGATCATCGACCGCGAGACCACACCGTCCGCCGAGATCCTCGCCGCACTGCGCGAGAACCTTCACGAGCAACGGCTCTTCCGCCAGGAACAGTTGCAGCAGCTCTCGGCCGCCGCAACGCCCCGCACCGACGCGGCGCGCGCCCGCCAGACCTCCTCCCAGCTCGAGGTCCGCGTCAAGCTCGCCGCCTCGGCCCGCATGGTCCTGGCCGACGTCGAAGCAGCTCTCGAGCGGATGGATCACGGCAGCTACGGTGCCTGCCACCTGTGCCGCGGACCCATCGCCCCGGAACGGCTGATGATCGTGCCGCAGGCACGCTACTGCGCACGCTGCCAGCAGGTCAGGGAGGCCGGCCGGTGACCACGCCCTCCCGTCCCGGCACCGTGACCACCCGCCACCGTTCGTGGCCCTGGTGCCGGCGGTGCTCCGGCATCGCACTCGATCTGGGCAGCGCCCGCACCCGGGCCTGGACGTCCGGGCGGCGCATGATCCTCGACGTCCCCACGGTCACGTTCCCCGGCGCCGGTGCCGCGTACCCCATCCAGCGCGGCACCATCGTCGACACCCCCGGCACCTCCCGCATGCTCGACCGGCTGCTCGGCAACCGCCTGCCCCGCTTCGGCCGCCCTCTGCTCATCCTGACGACGCCCGTACTGGGAGGCCTCGCCTACCGCGCCGAGGCCCGTACCGCGGTCGAAATCCTGCGCCCGCGCTCGGTACTGACCGTCCCCGCCGCGCGCGCCGTGGCCATGACCGCGGACGCCGACCTGACCCGCCCCCTGCTCGTCGTGGACATCGGCGCCCACCTCACCGAGGTCACGCTCCTCGCCGACGGCGCGGTATGCGACGCCCGGCACACCGCCCTGGGCACCAGCGACCTGGACGGCCGCACCGCGCCCGCGCGGATCACCGAGGCGATCGTCGCGATGACGACCGCCATGCTGGAGCAGGACCACACGTCCCAGACGCTCGATGCCCTCCAGCGGGGCCCGCTCCTCGCAGGCGGAGGCGCGCTGAGACCCGAGATCATCTACCCGCTCGCCGACCAACTGCACGCCCCCGTCCGCACGGTCCCCGCCCCGCACACCGCGGCGGTCCGCGGTGCCGCAAAGCTCTTGCAGGCCGCCCACACCCACCCCTCCGCGACCGGTTACGCACGCCGGTAACCCCCGGGCCGCAGCGGGCTGTCTCCCGAGGCGCCTTTACCGCTGTATGTCGTATTGACCGCGGGTGCCACCGCCCTCAGATTGGCGGTGGCACCGCCGTGCATGCGCAGCGCGGCACGACTTCGCACGGGTGCCGGGAGCAGCGCACGGGGGGACCATGGTCAGCGTCGCCGTCTTCACCACGAACAACGCAGCGGGCCGGGAGCTGTTCGCCGGCTGCCGCGACCTCGTGCGCCAGCTCTACGGTCCCTCGGCCAGGGTCTTCGACCACTCCGACTCCGGAGCGGGCGGCTTCGTGACACGCAGCCTCGTCTCGGACCTGGTGATCTTCGACGGTACGCCGGACGGCCGGGACGAGCACCGCTACGACATCGTGCAGTCTGCCTCTTTCATCGTGTCTTCCTTCGTGGATACCCGCGTCTTCAGGCGGGGGAGGAATCGAAGCTTCCGCGTGGGCGGGGCAGGGTAAGCCGGTTCGTCTTGCGGGCGGATCCGGCGTTGTCAGTGCGGGGCGGTAGGTTGCCGGGATGACGGCATCCACGGCGGCCCGGGAGTTCGCGCCCGTGCGGTACACCTACCGTCTGCGGGTGTCGTCGACGGCCCGTACCGGGTT
>NZ_JBNNJZ010000619.1:0-4566 GCF_050270335.1 Streptomyces sp. NPDC059900 | reverse complement strand
ACGCTCGACCAGACCTACGCGGGACCGACCGGCACCGTCCGCTGGGCCGTCCTCGGCCCAGCGGACGCCCCGCCCGTCGTCCTGGTCCACGGCACCCCCTTCTCCTCGTACGTCTGGCGGGGCGTGGCCCGCGCGCTCTCCCGCGAGCACCGCGTGTACGTGTGGGACCTGCCCGGATACGGAACTTCTCAGATGCAGGACGGGCAGGACGTGACCCTGGCCGCGCAGGCCCGCGTCCTCACCGCGCTCCTCGCGCACTGGGAGCTCGACGAACCCGCCGTCATCGCCCATGACTTCGGCGGCTGCGTCGCGCTGCGCGCCCACCTCCTGCACGGCGCCCGCTACGGACGCCTCGCCGTGGTCGACCCGGTCGCCCTCGCTCCCTGGGGCTCCCCCGCCTACCGCCTGCTCGGCGAGAACGCCGGCGTCTTCGACCAGCTGCCGCCCGCCCTGCACGAGGCACTGGTGCGCGCGTACGTCTCTTCGGCCAGCCAACGCGGACTGCACCCCGCGGTCCTCGACCGCCTGGTCGAACCCTGGTGCACACCGGAGGGCAGGTCCGCCTTCTACCGGCAGATCGAGCAGAACGACCAGCGCTTCACGGACGAGATCCAGGACCGGTACGGGGAGTTGGCGCTGCCCGTCCTGATCTGCTGGGGCACGGAGGACACCTGGATCCCGGTGGAGCGCGGCCATGAGCTCGCCAAGCTGATCCCCGGCGCCGAGCTCCGCCTGATCGAGGGCGCGGGCCACCTCGTACAGGAGGACGCGCCCGCCGAGCTCACCGGCGGGCTGCTCCGCTTCCTGCGTACAGGCCGCTGACCGCGGCGGCGGCATCCGCCAGCTCGGCGCGCGCCTCGGGCGGCGAGAGCACTTCCACGGCGGCGGCGAACGGGAGCAGCGTGCGGGTGTCGCCGACGACGCCGAAGCCGAGCCGGACGGTGATCCACTCGCTCTTCCCGTCGTCCTCGGGGGGCGCGCTGAGGAATTGCCCCTTGAGGCGCAGGAACTGGGCGAAACGTTCGCGCGCGACCCGCGCCGTGACGTCGACGGCTACCGGCCGGTCCTCGACCTGCCTCTTCAGCACGCCCCAGACATCGGCCAACTCGACACCGGCCCTGCGCCGCACGGGCAGGTCCGTGAGGGTCGCCGCCCGCACCCGGTCGGCGCGGAAGAGCTGCGGGGCACCGCCCCGGTCGGCGACGAGATACCAGACGCCCGCCTTCGAGACGAGGCCGTAGGGATCCACGGTGTAGGTGCGCGGCCGGTCGTCGCCGCTGTGCAGGTAACGCAGGCGCAGCCGCCGGTCGGAGAAGACGGCGTCCTGGAGCACGTCGAGATCGCCGGTGACCGGATCCGAGCCGCGGGGCCCCGGCATCCAGCGCGCCGAGTCGACGAGGATGCGCCGGCTGGTCAGCTCGGCTGCGGGGCGGTGCGGTTCGGGCAGCGCCGCCATGACCTTGCGCAGAGCGGAGCCGAGCGCCTCGTCGAGGCCGAGCGCGGCGTGCGCGCCCTGCGCGGCCAGGATGAACAGCGCCCGGGACTCGTCCGCCGTGAGCCCCGTGACGTCCGTGCGGAAGCCGGGCAGGAGCGCGATGCCGCCGTGCCGCCCGCGCTCGGCGTACACCGGGACGCCGGATGCGGAGAGCGCCTCGATGTCGCGGTAGATGGTGCGCACGGAGACTTCGAGACGGTCGGCCAGTTCATGGGCGGGGACCTGCCCGCGGGTCTGGAGCAGCAGCAGGATCGAGAGCAGCCGGTCGGATTTCACGCGGTCAAGGATGACCGAAGCAGCTGTCATCGGCTGTCGGAAAGGCCGAAAAGACTGCCACCGGCTGTCAGGTATGGCCGATGAGGGGGCCTTGTCGGCGTCTCCCAAGTACTGCTTATGATTCAGCCGTGTTCGATTCCCGGCACATCAGGTCATTCCACGAAGTGGTCCGCACCGGCTCGTACTCCGCCGCCGCCCGCTCGCTCGGCTATACGCAGCCCGCGATCACCCAGCAGATGAAGGCGCTCGAACGCTCCGTCGGCACGGTGCTCTTCACCCGCGTCGGCCGCAAGATGCGCCTCACCGAGGCGGGCGAGGCGCTGTCCCGGCACGCGGGGATCATCCTCGGCAACATCAGCGCCGCCGAGCAGCAGATGAACGCCATCACGGGCCTGCGCACCGGACGCGTACGCATCTGCGCCTTCCCCAGCGCCAACGCCACCCTCATCCCCGAGACCCTGGCCCGGCTCACGGCGGGCCACCCCGGCGTGCGCGTCGAACTCCAGGAGGACGAACCGCCCGAGTCGCTCAGGCGCCTGGTGGACGGCGACTGCGACATCACGCTGGCGTTCCACTACCCCGGCCTGCACGAGGACGTACCGGACGACGTGGTGGAGATCCCGCTGATGGAGGACCAGCTGACGGTCCTCATGCCCTCCCGCCACCCGCTGGCCCGGCGCCGCTCCGTCAAGCTCGTCGACCTCGCGGGCGAACGCTGGATCGCGGGCTGCCTGCGCTGCCGCGCCAACTTCCTGCACGAATGCGCCGAACAGGGCTTCGCCCCTGACATCGCCTTCACCACGGACGACAACCTCGTCATCCAGAGCCTGGTCGCCGAGGGCCTCGGCATCGCGATGATGCCGGGCCTCGTCCTCGACTTCCTGCGCCACCGGCGGGTGACCGGACGGGCCCTCGATCCGGCGTCGCGCCGGCAGGTCTCGGCCTACGCCCTCAGGGAGCATCTGCGGATTCCCGCGACGGCGCTGGTGCTGGACGAGCTCAAAGCGGTCGCGGCGAACAAGGTGGGCTGCTGAAGCCCCGCCGTTCCCTCAACACCTCAATCCATAAGCAGAAGTTGGCATACGGCTTAGAAACTGTCGTTGGACGTGATGGAAGGGCGGCAGGACGCTGCCTGTATGAGTGCATCCATCACCGCATACCGCGCAGTGCGCACCACCGGGCGCATGGACACCCTCGTCGCCGGCGTCCGTGAGGCCGTCGGCCGGGGGCTGCCGCCGGACCTGACGGCGTACCTGGTCGGCGAGCGGCTCGCGCCGCATCTGGGCGCGGCCGACCTGCTCACCGACGAGCAGTGCGAGGGCGACCCCGGACGCTACCGGCAGCATCTGCTGCACGCCGAGCACGACGGCAGCTTCTCGGTGGTCGGCCTCGTCTGGCTGCCGGGCCAGCACACTCCGGTCCACGACCACGTCTCCTGGTGCGTCACCGGCGTCCACGAGGGAGCGGAGCAGGAGCGGCGCTACCGGCTCGTTCCGGCGGCGTCCGGCACTCCGGCGCATCTCGTCGCCACCGAGGACCTGGTCAACGAGCAGGGCTCGGTGTGCGGTTTTGCACCGCCGGGCGACATCCACCGCGTCTGGAACGCGGGCACGTGGCGGGCGATATCGCTCCACGTGTACGGCGCCGACATCTCCCGCCTCGGCACCAGCGTGCGCCGGGTGTACGAGCTGCCGGCCGACCGCTGATGGCGCTCCTCGGTCAACGCCACCAGGCCCCCCGCGTCCTGCCGTCGTCGCCTGCTCCCGGCCGCCGTCCGCTGCCGGGGCTCGGCCTCGCGGCCCTGGGGGTCGCGGCGGCGTGGGCGGTCCATGCCGCGTTCCCCGCCGTGCCGATGCTGACGGCTGCGGTGGTGCTCGGGCTCGCGGCGGCGCATGTTCCGGGGGTCCGCGCTTTCGTACGGGGCCGGGGCAAGGCGGGGCTCTCCCTGGCCGGGAAGCGGCTGATGCGGCTCGGCATCGTCCTGCTCGGCCTGAAGCTGAGCCTGGACGACGTCCTGGGTCTCGGCTGGGCGACGGTGGCGATGGTGCTCGGAGTGGTCTCCCTGACCTTCTTCGGGACGTGGTGGCTGGGCCGGCGGATGGGGCTGCCCGGCGATCAGCCGCTCCTGATCGCCACCGGCTACTCGATCTGCGGGGCGTCGGCGATCGGCGCTGTGGGTGAGGTGACCGAGAGCGAGGAGCGGGATGCGGCGGTCTCGGTGGCCCTCGTGACGCTCTGCGGGACGCTCGCCATCGCCGTACTCCCCTTGCTCCAGGGGCCGTTGGGGCTCACCGATGCCGAGTTCGGGCGGTGGGCCGGGGCGAGTGTGCACGACGTGGGGCAGGTCGTGGCCACGGCGCAGACCGCTGGAGCGGGGGCGTTGGGGGATGCGGTTCTCGTGAAGCTGATGCGGGTCGCGATGCTGGCGCCGCTGTTGGCGGGGGTTGGTCTTGCCCTGCGGGCGCGGTCCGCTGCCGCGGGTGGGGCGGCTGCGGGGGCGCGGCGGCCGCCGGTGGTTCCGCTGTTCGTGGCGGGGTTCTTGGTGATGGTGGCGGTGCGGAGCACCGGGTGGGTGCCGGGCGCCGTTCTGGACCTGGCGGGCCATGCCCAGGAACTGCTCCTCGCCGCGGCGCTGTTCGGCCTCGGCTCCGCGGTGGATCTGCCCTCGCTTGCCCGGACCGGGGGGCGGGTGGCGGCGCTCGGGCTTTGTGCGTGGGTCGTGGTGGCGGGGGTTTCTTATGCGGGGGTGTTGGTGGTGGGGTAGGGACCTTTCCCCAACCCCACCCCTTCCCGAA
>NZ_JBNNJZ010000618.1:0-4572 GCF_050270335.1 Streptomyces sp. NPDC059900 | reverse complement strand
AACGGGAGACAGCCGATGTCAGTGCGTAGCCGGGCACGAAGCGATGGCGGCCGGTACTGCTGCGTACGCACGGCTCGGCAGGGTCCTCTACGACGAACTGCGCAACTGGCCGCCGTCGGTCGCCGCCCGCTGTGCGAGCGAGGCACCGTCAGCACACTCGATCACCACCTGCCCAAGACCAACTAACAGTTCCTGGGGTCACACCGGCCGACCCACTGCCGGCCTGCACGGACGACAACCAGCTGACGCTGGCCGTGACCGCCGGCACTGCGACGACCAGACCCTGCAACCTGCTTCGGCGACGTGGAGCAAGACGCACGACTCACAGGACGACAAAGAAGCAACCTGCGCTGCCCAGTTTACCGTCCTGCCTTTGACCCGATGGCCGAATCTGGCGGCCGGGGCGCAAGAAACCGCGTCGTGTTTCGGCTGGGGTGCCTGAGTCTCGCTCGGCGGCCGGGCGCCAGGAGGTGCGATGCCACACTCGAACAGCGGGGCTGGACGGGGCGGAATGGGGGCGTCGTGAATGCCACGGTGGTAGCGGCGGTGGTAGGTGCCGGTGCGGCGCTGCTGGGTGCTTTCGTGGCATCGGTGGCGACCCGTCGGGTGGAGATCCTGCGGCTGCGCGCCAATTTGGTGGAGAAGGCGGAAGACCGGAAGCTGGCCGCGCTGGAGGGGTTCCTCCTGGCGGTGAACGCCTGGGTCGACTGGCTCGCCTACCTCGAGGACCGCGGGTGGGAGGGAAATCTCGACGAACTCAACGCGCGGGTCAGGAGCAGGGACGAAGCCTACCGCCGTCTCCTGCTGCTCGCCTCGGACGATCTCTACCGCTGGCTGACCGCGGTCTACAACCCGCTGGAGTATCAGCTCAAGGCCACCTATGTGTGGGAGCTGCGCCACGGACTGCCGCTGGATGACGAGTCGCATGAACTGCGCCGTGCCTTCACCCGTCTGCTGAGGGAGGACCTCATCGCGCAGTTCCGCCCGGAAGTCGCAGCGCTGCGTGATCCCGTACATCCCGGGAACGAGCGCAGGTGGCGATGACTGCGCGCGGGGCCCGGCCCGGCCCGGTCAGGCGGGTCTGCTGGTCCTCTGGAGTGGTGTGTGACTCTCAGGTTCAGGATGAGACATGCGGACGGCCGGGCGCACGCCGACGAGCAGGGCGAGTTCGCGCACGGCCGGGGGACGCCTGCTTTCCAGGCACGGTCAGGATCTGGAGCCCGGGCGAGGCGGCCTCGCTCGACGCAGCGGACCGCGCCTGCGGATGAGCTCAGCTCTCGTCCTTGCGGCGCACCATCTCGGTGATCCAGCTGGGCGCGTAGGGAGAGGTGCAGCCCGGGGACGTCGGATAGTCCTTGAGGACCTCCAGGCGCTCACCGATGCCGAGGGCGCGGGCGCGCTGCTCGGCGTGCTCGATGCCGATCTGGGCCAGGCAGTGGTTCATGGCCCACTGCAGCCGGTCAGGGGCGTCCTTCATCTGCGCCTCGATGATGTCCAGCAGCCCCGCCAGGTCGAGGCCCTCGGGCTTCTTCGCCACGCGCTCGACGGTCAGCGCCCAGCCGGCGGCGGCGACCACGGGATCGGCGTCGGCCAGCCAGGCCAGGCGCAGCTCCTCGGCGTGCGGGTTCTTCTTCACCACATAGTTCACGAGCCAGTCGTGGACTTTGGGTGCGCGCGCCTGGCGCAGCATGGTGTCCAGCTCGTCGCGCTCGAACGCCTTCGGGCGGCAGATCAACAGCGCGAGGAGTCGCGCCGCGGTGTTGTCGGTGGCCCAGAGCTCGCGGGCGAGTTCCTGCTGCGTCTTCAGCCGCTTCGCGAGCGCACGCAGCTTGCCGAGGTTCACCCCGTGATCGTCACCGCGCTTCTCGTTCGCCTCGCGTGCCTTGGGGTCCTCGAGCTCGGCCAACTCGGCCATCACTTCGGTCAGCGTCACTTCGGGCATCCGGCAGCCTCCCTGAAAAGCATGTACTCGAATCCGACGACGATCTCATCAGAAGGCCCGCGATGTACGGCGCAGGCCTGACCGGAGCAGTGGGATCGGCGCGTGTCACGCGCTGTCGCTCAGGGCGTCGCGAAGGCGGGCGGTGATCGGCTGCAGGCTGCCCGGATCGACGTGCACGGCTCGCTGGAGGTCTGCCAGGTCGGTGAGCGCCTCCGCGATCTGGTGCCGTGAGGGGGCGTGGGACAGGAAGGTGCGCAGCTGCTCGCCGGCGCGTTCCCAGTCGGGCAGTGCGCACAGGACCACCAGGAGGTTGCTGCGGGGCAGGTGCGCGAAGGCGGCATCGCCGAGTGTCTGTGCCTCGTAGATGTCCATGGCGCGCTGCCACTGCTCTGCCTCGCCGGGTGTTCCCGAGAGCCTCATGGTCAGGGCGGCCTGGTAGGGGAACCAGCCGCAGTCGGGGCGCAGTTCGGCGGCGCGGGCGAAGTCCGCGAGGGCTTCCGTGTGGCGGCCCAGGGCGCGGTAGGTCTCTCCTCGCCAGCAGTGCGGCCAGGGGAACTGCGACTCCAGGGAGAGCGAGTGATCGAGATCCGCGAGGGCGCGTTCGTGCTGGCCCAGAGCGAGGTGGACGTCCCCGCGGGCCGCATAGGCCCACGCGCCCTGCGGATCGACGGCGATGGCGTCGGTGTAGTCCGACAGTGCCGCTTCGTGGTGGCCCATGTGATGGTGGACCAAGCCGCGGAACTCGAGAGCCCACGTGTCATGGCGATCGAGGCTGAGGGCGCGGTCGAAGTCTGCCAGGGCCTCTTCGTAGCGCCGCAGATTGTGGTAGGCGGAGCCGCGGCTGATCAGGTGCACCGGGGAGCGCGGATCGAGTTCGACGGCACGGCTGTGATCCGCCAGGGCCGCTCCGTAGCGGCGCATGGACTGGTGGGTGTGCCCGCGGCCCGTATAGGCGCGGGCGAGGTCCGGATCCAGCGTCAGGGCGGCGGTGTAGTCGGCAAGCGCCTGCTCGTGACGTCCGTCGATGCGGTGCAGACGGCCACGGAGCGTGTGGGCCAGCGCCCGCCCCCGCGTGGCGATGCCGGGTGTGGCCAGCAGTCGTGTCAGCGCCTCGATGTCACCGGAGGGCTGCCCGGCGCAGTCCAGCAGCAGCTGTCCGGTCCTGACGAGATCGGGGGCGTCGCTGTCCTGTCCGGCCTGGAGGAGCAACTGGCCCCAGCGGCGCAGGGATTCGATGCTGTGGCCGCAGGCGCGGACCGCGTCGTGCAGGGCGTCGGGCAGGGCGACGCGGCCCTGCGCGCACAGCTGGTGGTACGTCTCGTCCAGCCGGTGGTCCCGCCAGAGGGGATCGTCCCAGTACGCGGACTGCTCCGGAGGCAGCGTCCGTTCCTGATCGCGGCGCCAGCCGGCGAAGAGCGAGGCTAGGCGGTCGTGGAGCCGGCGCCATTGGACGGGGGAGCGGGAGCGCATTACGCGCAGCATCGGGGCGCGAATGACGTCGTGGTAGCGCAGCCGCCCCGACTGGTCGCTGAGGAAGGGCAGTGCGCGCAGCCAGCGGAAGCCGTCGGCGCCGGAGGGGGAGTCGTCGGTGGTGGCGTCGGCGGCGGGGGCGGACACGAGAGCCCGGTGGATGTCCTCGTCGATGCGCAGGGGCAGCGCGCAGGCGAGTACGGCATCGCGGCGTGCGGGGTTTGTCTCCCACCTGAGGAAGCGTTCGACGGCCGTGTCGGAGGGATCACCGACGGCATCTGCCTGCTGGGGGCGGCTCCTGGCGAGAGCGTCCAGCAGCACCGGCAGTCCGCCGGACAGCCGCAGGGCCGCTTGCACCACACGTTCATCGGTGACCGCACCGGCGGCGAGCAGCGCTCGGGCCTCCTGCGGGGTGAAGGGCTCGAGGGCGACATCGGTGACCAGGTCGAGGCTGTCGCCCCAGCACGCGGCGTTCAGGGAGCCCTGGCCCGCCAGGACCGCCTGGACATTGACCGGCACCGCTCCGAATGCCTCGCTGACCAGCATGTCCCGCAGCCAGAGGTCCAGCAATGGCGCTGTGCGCTCATAGGTGTCGAAGAACAGCACCACCCAGGGCCGGCGCCCGGCCACGTCGGCCAGATCGGCCAGGAACAGCGGTGTGAGCACCTTGAGCGGCGAGAGCACCAGCTCCACGTCCTCGTGGCTGCGCAGCCACGAACTGAGCGCCGCACGCATGTGGTCGAGACCGGAGGCCACCTGCTCCGGGCGGATCGCACCGCTGAACGCGCCGATCCCCGGGACCAGGCCCAGCCCGGCCACACCGACCTGCGCGGCGAGCACGCTGGTGGACGAGGGGGCCGCGCCGCCTGCTTCCGGTGCGCTGTGAGCACCCTGAACCTCAGGCATGCCCTGGATGGCCGGTACGGCGGAGGCGGCTTCGGCCTCGTGACGCTTTTGCCGGTAGGTGGCCAGCAGCTTGTCGAACGACTTCAGGGCACAGCCCTGGCGCCCCAGTTGGGTGCTGAGCGACTCCATGGCCTCGACCGCGCTGTGGACGTCGTCGCCCACGACGGCGGTCACCGCGCCTTCGTGCCGCGCTGTCGCCTCCCACTGCCGTACGAGCGTCGATTTGCCGACTCCCGCCAGACCGCGGACATGGA
>NZ_JBNNJZ010000617.1:0-4614 GCF_050270335.1 Streptomyces sp. NPDC059900 | reverse complement strand
CGCTCTCTCCGTCCTCCAGCACTACGTCGAACGTCACTTCTCGAAGGGGGCATCGCGATGAGCGCGATGGTCGAACTCCGGTCCGTACACAAGTCCTTCGGGACACTGGAAGTCCTGCGGGGCCTCGATCTGGAGGTGCGCAAGGGCGAGGTCACCGTCATCCTCGGCCCCTCGGGCTCCGGCAAGTCCACGCTGCTCCGGGCCATCAATCACCTGGAGAAGGTGGACAGGGGCTGGATCAGCGTCGACGGCGCGCTCGTCGGCTACCGGCGCTCCGGCGACAAGCTGTACGAGCTGCGCGAGCGCGAGGTGCTCAAGCAGCGCACCCGGATCGGGTTCGTCTTCCAGAACTTCAATCTCTTCCCGCACCTGACCGTCCTGGAGAACATCGTCGAGGCGCCCGTCTCGGCGCTCAAGCGCCCGCGCAGGGAAGCCGAGGCGGACGCCGGGACCCTGCTCGCCAGGGTCGGGCTCGCCGACAAGGCGGACGCCTACCCCAAGCAGCTCTCCGGCGGACAGCAGCAGCGGGTGGCCATCGCCCGCGCGCTCGCCCTGGAGCCGAAGCTGCTCCTCTTCGACGAGCCGACGTCGGCGCTCGACCCCGAACTGGTCGGTGAAGTCCTCGACGTCATCAAGGACCTGGCGAGCCAGGGCACCACGATGATCGTCGTCACCCATGAGATCGGCTTCGCCCGCGAGGTCGCCGACACGGTCGTCTTCATGGACGAGGGACTCATCGTCGAGCAGGGCGCCCCCGGCGACGTACTCGACCGGCCGCGGCACGAGCGCACCCGCGCGTTTCTCTCCAAGGTCCTCTAGCCCAGTGGTCGTCCGGCCCAGTTCTTCCAGGAGCCCCCGCATGCTTTCCCGACGTACCCTCTCCGCCTCGGTCGCCGCCCTCGCCCTCGCGCCCCTGATCAGCGCCTGCGGCGGGGACAGCGACGCCGCGACCGGCGGCGGCCGGCCCGGCACCAAGAAGGTCGGCAACATCAACATCGGGCCCGACCAGAACCGCGTGCGCGGCAAGAAGGTCGAGGCGATCGCGGAACTCCTGCCCGGGAAGGTGCGCGAGCGCGGCACCCTGCGGCTCGGCGGCAGCGCGGACTCGGTCGCGCCGCTCGGCTTCTACGCCACCGACGACAAGACCCGGATCGGCTCCGAGGTCGACATCGCGAGCCTGGTCGCCGACACGCTCGGCCTGAAGCCGAAGTTCGAGCAGGTCTCCTGGGAGAACCTCTTCGTCGGTCTGGACAGCGGGAAGTTCGACGGCGTCTTCTCGAACGTCACGGTGACCGAGGAGCGCAAGGAGAAGTACGACTTCGCGACCTACCGCCACGACAACGTCGCCTTCGAGGCCCGCAAGGACGCCGACTGGACGGCGAAGAAGCCGGCGGACGTGGCGGGCAGGACGATCGCGGTCTCCTCGGGCACCAACCAGGAGAAGATCCTTCTCGACTGGAGCGAGCAGAACGAGAAGGCCGGCCGCGAGCCGGTGGCGATCAAGTACTTCCAGAAGGACTCCGACTACTACCTCGCCCTCCAGTCGGGCCGTATCGACGCCTACCTCGGCCCGAACCCCTCGGCCGCCTACCACGTCGCGTCATCGGGACAGACGAAGATCATCGGGACGATGTCGGGCGGCGGACCCGGCATCCAGGGCGAGATCGCCGCCACCACGAAGAAGGACAGCGGGCTCGTCGACGCGTACGCCGCCGCGCTCAACCACGTGATCAAGGACGGCAGCTACGCCGAGGTCCTGAAGCGCTGGGACCTGACGAGCGAGGCCGTGAAGGAGTCGCAGGTCAACCCCGAAGGACTGCCCAAGCCGTAGAAGTGTTTCCGCATACCGGTATGGAAGGGTTGATCACATGACGACGGACGCATCGACGGACGCAGTACGCGACTGGAAGCACTGGCACGAGCAGCGGACGGAGACGGTGTCGGCGCCCTACGGCCCGCTCTCGCTCACCGGCACCCACTGGCTCGCGGACTACCCGGATGGTTCGCTTCCGGACATCCCCGGACGCTGGACCGAGGCGGGCGACGAGATCGTCCTGACCGCGGAGACGGGCGACGGGCTCACCCTCGACGGGCAGCTCTTCACGGGCGAGGCCCGTCTGGGCGCCGACACCGGCCCGGTCGCAGCGGCCCGCGTCGGGCTCGGCGAGCGCCGCCTGGTCGTGCTGCGGCGCGAAGGACTCTGGGCGGTACGCGACTTCGACCCCGAGTCCGCCACGCGCCGCGCCTTCCGGGGCATCGAGGCCAACGGGTACGACGCGCGCTGGGCGGTGCCGGGGCGCTTCACGCCGTACGCCGCCGAGAGCACGGTGGACGGGGTGCGTACCGTCCGGGTCGGCAACGCGGACGGGGTCGAGCGAGGGCTCGGTCTGGGGGGTGAGCTGGCGTTCGACCTGGCCGGAAAGGAGTACACGCTCCAGGTGTCGGTGGAGGGCGACGGCTCGCTGTGGGCGGTGTTCGGCGACACGACCAGCGGGGTGTCCAGCTACCGGTTCAGGTTCCTGCGGCCCGCCGCGCCGGACGCCGAGGGACGCACGACGGTCGACTTCAACCGCGCGCTGCTTCCGCCGTGCGCCTTCGCCGACCACTTCATCTGCCCCTTCCCGCCGCCGGGCAACACCCTGGACGCCGAGATCGCCGCGGGGGAGCGGAACCTTATCGACCGCTGACTCGTCTGTAAGAAAGCCGATGACCCAAGCCCCGGTGGCGTACGAGAGGTACGACAGCCGCCGGGGCCGGTCGCCGTATATCTGGCTGACGGCCGAAAGACACCTTGTGCGCGCTGTCCCCGGCCCCGAATACTCCCGAGCAGCGCTTGTCAGGGGCACGGCGTATCCGGAATCCGGCTTGCCTGTTCTGCCCATTGGCTGCGCCTCACGGGCCCCAACCCACCGGGCCCACTGACTTCCCCCCGGGAGGAACAACAAGTGAGGAACAAGCGCACCACCCCCCGCA
The DNA here is from genome assembly GCF_050270335.1 of Streptomyces sp. NPDC059900. Lineage (NCBI taxonomy): Bacteria > Bacillati > Actinomycetota > Actinomycetes > Kitasatosporales > Streptomycetaceae > Streptomyces > Streptomyces sp. NPDC059900. Next base: position 1,641 of record NZ_JBNNJZ010000617.1, on the reverse strand, counting down.
GCGGCATAGCGAGACGTACTCGTCTGCTCGCCGTGGCCACCGGACTTGTGGCCGCCGGCGCGCTCGCCGTCCCCGCTGCGAACGCCAATGACGTCACCACCTTCAGCTCGGCGCAGCTCACCAAGGCGAGCGACGCGGTGCTCGACGCGGATGTCGCAGGCACCGCATGGAGCATCGACAAGGCGACGAACCGTCTTGTCGTCACCGCCGACAGCACCGTCTCCAAGGCCGAGATCGCCAAGATCAAGGAGGCGGCGGGCAGCAATGCGGGCGCCCTCAAGGTCGAGCGCACTCCCGGCAAGTTCAGCAAGCTGATCTCCGGTGGCGACGCGATCTACGCGTCGAGCTGGCGCTGCTCGCTCGGCTTCAACGTCCGCAGCGGCAGCACCTACTACTTCCTCACCGCCGGCCACTGCACCGACGGTGCGGGCACGTGGTGGTCCAACTCGGCGAAGACCACGGTCCTCGGGTCCACCACGGGCTCCAGCTTCCCGACCAACGACTACGGCATCGTCAAGTACTCGAACTCGTCGATCACCAAGTCGGGCACGGTCGGCAGCCAGGACATCACCAGCGCGGGCAACCCCACCGTGGGGCAGAACGTCACCCGGCGCGGCTCGACCACCGGTACCCACAGCGGCAAGGTCACCGGCCTGAACGCCACCGTCAACTACGGCGGCGGCGACATCGTCTACGGCATGATCAAGACCACGGTCTGCGCGGAGCCCGGCGACAGCGGCGGCCCGCTCTACGCGGGGACCAAGGCACTCGGTCTGACCTCGGGCGGCAGCGGCAACTGCTCCTCGGGCGGCACGACCTTCTTCCAGCCGGTCACCGAGGCGCTGAGCGCGTACGGCGTGAGCGTCTACTGATCCACGTACGACTCCACGCACGACCGGTCTGCAGCCAGCAGCACGGGAGCCCTCGTCCGCAATACCGGGCGGGGGCTCTCTCCTGTCTCCCGTCTCCCTTTGCGCGCCGTGCGGCGCTACCTTCGAAGGGCACGCCCAACACGCCCAATTCGGACCCCGGGGGGCCGGCATGGTCGAGGAGCTGGTGGCGGCGGGAGTTGCCGTCGGATGTGCCGGAGCGGTCTATGTGATGGCCGCGGCGCGTGTCGTCAAACAGTACGAACGGGGCGTGGTGCTCCGGCTCGGGAAGTTGCAGCGCTCGGTGCGCGGCCCAGGGTTCACGATGATCGTGCCGTTCGTCGACCGGCTCCGTAAGGTCAACATGCAGATCGTGACGATGCCGGTCCCGGCGCAGGACGGCATCACCCGGGACAACGTCACGGTGCGCGTCGACGCGGTCATCTACTTCAAGGTGATCGACGCGACCGAGGCCGTCATCCAGGTGGAGGACTACCGTTTCGCGGTCTCGCAGATGGCCCAGACGTCCCTGCGTTCGATCATCGGCAAGAGCGATCTCGACGATCTGCTCTCCAACCGCGAAAAGCTCAACCAGGGCCTGGAGCTGATGATCGACTCTCCTGCCGTGGGGTGGGGCGTGCAGATCGACCGGGTCGAGATCAAGGACGTGTCGCTCCCGGAGACGATGAAGCGGTCCATGGCCCGCCAGGCCGAGGCCGACCGCGAACGGCGGGCCCGCGTGATCAACGCGGACGCCGAACTCCAGGCCTCC
>NZ_JBNNJZ010000616.1:0-4616 GCF_050270335.1 Streptomyces sp. NPDC059900 | reverse complement strand
CCAGACACCGCAGTGGCGCACGGTGGACCCCATCGGTCTGGTCACCGTACGCGACCGGGGCTACTTGCTGGCCACGCGGTCCGGAGAGGACCGCACCTACCGCCTCTCGCGGATATCGGCCGCCGAGGAACTCCCCGAGGCAGCCGAGCGGCCGAGCCGGGTCGATCTGGACCGGATCTGGCGGGATCGCTCCGCACGGTTCCTCTCCGGCAGCGATCACATCACCGTGCGGGTACGGGTGAACCCGGCGCGGCGGGAGGAACTCCTGGACACCGCACTGGCCGTCCGCGCCGAAGAACCCGCCGCGGACGGCTGGCCGCGGCTGGAGTTGACCTTCCAGGATTCCCGGCACGCCGAGTGGGCGCTGTGGCAACTCGGCACGGACGCGGAGGCCCTGTCCCCGCAGTCGCTGCGCACCTCCCTGCGCAACCGCGCCACCGCGGTCGCCGACCATTACGGAGAGCCCTCCTGAGAGCGTGAGGGGACTTGGCAAAACCACAGCGAAACCCGCTCGTCAAGCGCGTGTACGGACGCCACCGTCGACGCCTTTCGGACTTTCCCGCCGCGCGCGGCTCGCACGGCCACCACGACACCGCCGCCCCGCATATGCTTCTACACGCCTGTAGAGCGAGGGTGTCCGCCCGGCCGCTCACGGGCGTCCGCACGCTCTCGTAACCCTCGTACGCAGATAAGGAAGTGAACGCCAGCATGGTGTTCAAACGACTGCTCGGCTCACTCGGCGTGGGCGGCCCCACGGTCGACACCGTCCTCGCCCCCGGGCCCACGGCCCCCGGCGGCACCCTGTCCGGCCAGGTCCACCTCCAGGGTGGCAGCGGCGACTTCGACATCGAGCACATCACGATGGAACTCGTCGCCCGCGTCGAGGTCGAGCACCAGGACGGCGAGGACCACGGCGTGGTGGCCTTCGACCAGTTCGTGGTCGGGGGCGGATTCCGCCTCCGGCAAGGCACGGAGCACAGCGTGCCGTTCACGGTGACGCTGCCGTGGGAAACCCCGATCACGGAACTGTACGGGCAGGGCCTCGGCATCGTCCTTGGCGTGCGCACCGAGCTCTCCGTCGCCGGCGCCAAGGACAAGGGCGACCTCGACCAGCTCACCGTCGGTCCGCTGCCCGTCCAGGAGGCGATCCTGGAAGCCTTCGGACAGCTCGGCTTCGGCTTCAAGTCCGCCGACCTGGAGTACGGCCGCATCGGCGGCACCGGCCAGCAACTCCCCTTCTACCAGGAGCTGGAGCTGACCCCGGCCCCGCAGTACGCCCACGCGGTCAACGAGATCGAGGTGACCTTCCTCGCCACCCCCGGCGGCATGGAGGTTGTCCTGGAGGCCGACAAGCGAGGCGGCCTCTTCTCCGGCGGCCACGACGCGGTCACCCGTTTCACCGTCAGCCACGACGGCGTCCACCACCAGGACTGGAACACCCTGGTCGACGGCTGGGTGCGCCAACTGGTCGAGCACACCTCCTCCTACGCCGACCACGCGTCGTACGACTCAGGCCACGGCCACAGCTACGAGAACGGCCACGGCCACGGCGAGCACCACAGCGGCGGTCACCAGCGTTCGGGGCCCGGCATGGGAACGGTCGTGGCGGCGGGCGCGGCGGGGCTCGCCGTGGGCGTGGTCGGCGGCATGGTCGCCGCCGAAGTCGTCGACGAGGTGGGCGACTTCTTCGAGGGGGACGACGAGGACGAGGGAGGCGAGGACTGACGTGTTCGGCCTCAGCGAGATAGGCGTCATCCTGATCGTGATCGTCCTCCTGCTCTGCGTGAAGAAGCTCCCCGAACTGGCGCGCAGCGCAGGCAAGTCGGCCCGCATCCTCAAGGCCGAGGCGAAGTCCCTCAAGGACAAGGACACAGCCACGGACAACCACGACACCCGGGATACCGGGGAACGCCAAGGCGCCACGCCGCCCCGGATCATCCCCGGCGAGACCGTGGCCCCGCGCGACACCGAACAGGGCCCGCGCCCGCAGTAACACCGACGCTCCCCCTGGGCGGGGCCCGACCGGGGCTCCGCCCTCCCTCTCGTCAGGCGGTGGACGGGCTTGGCAGCCCGGGCACCGATGAGTTTTCTGCCCGGACGGGGTCTGACCGGCTGCAAGTCAACGCAGCTGTACGGCCTTCGAACTGGAGAAATCTGTCTATGTCAGCAGCCCGGGAGAAGTCGGCCCCTGCCAAATCCCGCGTCGTTTCCGCCGACGGCACCGAGATCGCCTTCGAGAAGTCGGGCGACGGGCCGGCCGTCGTCCTGGTGGCCTCCGCCCTGGCCGACCGCTCCGACACGACCAAACTCGCCGCTCTTCTCGCACAGCACTTCACCGTGATCAACTACGACCGGCGCGGGCGGGGCAGCAGCGGTGACTCCGACGCCTACACCCCTGAGCGGGAGATCGAGGACATCGCAGCCCTGATCGAGCACATAGGTGGTTCGGCGTCGCTGTTCGGATCGTCCTCCGGAGCGGTCCTCGCCCTGCGCGCGGCTGCCGCCGGATTGAACGTCGACCGTCTCGCCCTGTACGAGCCGCCGTTCGTGATCGCGGAGGGCGACGACGGGCCGCCCGCCGATCTCGCCCAGCAGATCACCGCGCTGCTCACGGACGGCAGGAACAGCGACGCAGTCAAGTACTTCATGACCAAGGTGCAGGGCATGCCCGGCACCGCCGTGCACTTCATGAAGCTGATGCCGAAGATCTGGTCGAACCTCACCGGCATGGCACGCACCCTGCCCTACGACATCGCGGTCATGGGCGACACGCAGCAGGGCAGACCGCTGGACGCCGCGGAGTGGAAAGGCGTGACCGTGCCCACCCGCGTACTGACCGGCGGCAAGAGTCCGGCCGCCTTCCGGCGCGCCGCCCGGGCCATCGCCGAGATCCTGCCGCAGGCCGACCATCGCACGTTGCCCGGACTCAACCATGGTGCCGTCGTCATGGCACCGAAAAAGATCGCCCCGCAGATCACCGGGTTCCTCAAGGAGTAATAACTCTGCGACTGGGCCGGGAGCGGGGCAACTCCCCTGCACCCGGCCCAGTAGTAGCCCGGTGGTGGGCCACCGAAGTCGTACGGGCGCGGCACGCAAGACACCTCATGCGACCCGTCGGCTTTCTGCACCGCATCTTCATGGGGGTCACGCCTGTTACCCGGCTATGACATATCGATCTTGAATTGGCCGCTGACGCCAAAGTAGGTTCGGTATGCACCGAGTTTCTGATACAAGCCGGCGCCCCGCGCCGGGAGGAGATGCCACATGGGTTCCCACGCCCGCCCCAACCGGCTGCACCGGACCGGCGCCCGGCTCGCGACGGTCGCCCTCGTCGGCGCCGTCCTGCCGATCACCGCCGGCGGTCTCGCCCAGGCGGCCACCACCAGCCCCGCACACTCCGCCGACGACAGCGACCAGGCGAGCGCCGACGCCGTCGCTCCCGCCGACCGGGGCAAGGAAGCGCTGGACACGGGAGCCCGGGACGCCCCCAGCGTCAAGGCCGACCACGCCTTCCTCCTCGACGCCCGCGACGGCAGCCAGGAGCGGGAGATGTGGGCCGGGGCCAAGGCCGACGAGAGCGTGTCGATGGCCAGCACGACCAAGATCATGACCGCGTTGGTGGTGCTCAAGCAACCGGAGTACCTGGACCGGCAGATCACGGTGAAGCAGGAGTACCGCGACTACGTGACGCAGAACGGTTCCAGCACGGCCGACCTCCAGCTCGGCGACAAGCTGACCGTCAAGCAGTTGCTGCACGCCATGCTGCTTCCCTCCGGTGCGGACGCCGCGATGGCCCTGGCCGACAGCTTCGGCTCCGGGGACACCATGGACGCGCGGATCGCCGATTTCCAGAACCAGATGAACGCCGAAGCCCAGCAGCTGGGCCTGACCGGCACGCACTTCGACTCCTTCGACGGCATCTCACACGGCGACAACCGCAGCACCGCCCGCGATCTGGCCAAGCTCGGCCAGCGCGCGATGCTGAAGCCGGTGTTCGCCGACATCGTGAAGATCAAGAAGTTCGAGACCGAGGCTCCGGCGGCCAACGGCCGCACCCGGTACTACACCTGGGTCAACACCAATGACCTGCTGAGCACTTACGACGGCGCGCTTGGCATCAAGACCGGCAGCGGCGCGGAGGCCGGCTACTCCCTCGTCTTCGCCGCCAACCGCGACAACCGCACCCTGGTCGGCGCGATCGTCGGCTCCGACCAGGAGGCCTTCGACGACGCCACCAAGATCCTCGACTGGGGCTTCGCCCACTGAGCCCGGGCACGCCGCCGAGAAGGGAAGGGCGGCGTGCCCGGCATGTGGGCAGGGCTGGGGCGCCCTGCGTCAGGTGCAGTCGGTCACTTGTTGACGCAGGTGTTGCCCGAGGCCGAGTTGAGTGCGCCGAGGACATTCACTCCCAGGCCACAGGCGTTGATCGGGACGTGCACGGGGACCTGCACGGCGTTCCCGGAGAGGACGCCGGGCGAATTGGCAGCGACACCTTCCGCGCCGGCGTCGGCGGCGGCAGCGCCGGCTCCGCCGAGAATCGCGGTGGCGGCCAGCGCAGCGGCGGCAAAGGCAGTACGAACACGCATGGTTGTGCTCCTTCAGGTGGAGGCGAACAC
>NZ_JBNNJZ010000615.1:0-4625 GCF_050270335.1 Streptomyces sp. NPDC059900 | reverse complement strand
CCAAACCCCCGGGGCGCGGCCCCCTTCCGGCTGGGGGCCCCGCCCCGCGGGTGTGAATCGCCTCAGTAGCGAGGCCGGTTGAACCACGCGGTGCCGCTGGGCACGACCGGGGCGATCGTGATGATGACGGCGAACGTCACCCAGATCAGCGGGCCGATGATGGCGGTCGCCAGACCCGAGTCGAGGCCGATGAACAGCATGATCAGGCCGACGATGCCGCCGAGCGCGCCATAGACGACCGTGGTGATCCGGACACCCTGGCCGCCGCGGCTGAACTTCACGCCCAGCATGATGGAGAGGACCGCGAACCCGGCCGCGATGAGCGCGCCGACGATCGCGATACCGGCCACGGCGTCACCCGCCTCGCCCATGCCGGTGAGGCCCAGGTCCTCGCCGCTGTCACCGGCGTCGCTCGCGATCGCACCCACGTAGAGGTAGATGATCGCGAAGAGGATCTGCACCGCCGAGATCAGGAACAGGAAGACGCGCGCGGTGGTCAGGAGACCCGGCATCGACTGCTGCATCATGTTGCCGCCCGGGTAGCCGGGGTAGGCCGGCTGCTGCGGGTAGCCGTAGCCCTGCTGCGGCGGGACGCCGGGAGGGGCCTGGGGGTAGCCGTAACCGGGAGCGGCCGGGGGCTGCTGGGGCGGCTGCCCGTAGGGGTTGTTCGGGTCGCCGTAACTCATGGCGGTCTTCCTCCGTCGGGTAGTGCGGGGACGACGCGGCACATCACGGAGGAAAGTTCTACAGATGCGGTCCGTCCCCCCGACACTGCCCGCGGCACTGTGCCGCATATCGTTCTTTAGGCCGGGCTTATTTGTCCAGCCGCATTCCCTATGTGTTGTGCAAGTGCAACAGAGCTGGTCAGGTCCCGGGACACAGCTGGGACACAGCCGGGCCGCAGCGCCGCCCTGATTGGTACCGGGCGGGTCTCATCCGGGAAGATGGAGTCATGACCGCCCAGATTCTCGATGGCAAGGCCACCGCAGCCGCGATCAAGTCCGAACTGACCGCCCGCGTGGCGGCCCTGAAGGAGCGGGGCCTGACCCCCGGCCTCGGGACTGTTCTGGTCGGTGACGACCCGGGCAGCCAGAAGTACGTCGCAGGCAAGCACCGCGACTGTGCGCAGGTCGGCATCGCCTCCATCCAGCGCGAGCTGCCCGCCACCGCGACGCAGGAGGAGATCGAGGCCGTCGTCCGCGAGCTCAACGAGGACCCCGCCTGCACGGGCTACATCGTGCAGCTCCCGCTGCCCAAGGGCATCGACGAGAACCGCGTCCTCGAACTCATGGACCCGGCCAAGGACGCCGACGGCCTGCACCCGATGAACCTCGGCCGTCTCGTCCTGAACGAGCCCGCGCCGCTGCCCTGCACGCCGTTCGGCATCATCACGCTCCTGCGCCAGTACGGCGTGGAGATCAACGGCGCCGAGGTCGTGGTCGTCGGCCGCGGTGTGACGATCGGCCGCTCGATGCCGCTCCTGCTCACCCGCCGCTCGGAGAACGCGACGGTGACGCAGTGCCACACCGGCACGCGCGACCTGGCCTTCCACCTCCAGAAGGCCGACATCATCGTGGCCGCCGCGGGCGTCCCGCACCTGATCAAGCCCGAGGACGTGAAGCAGGGCGCCGCGGTCCTGGACGTCGGCGTCTCGCGCGACGAGACCGGCAAGATCGTCGGCGACGTGCACCCCGGCGTCCGCGAGGTCGCAGGCTGGATCTCGCCGAACCCCGGCGGCGTCGGCCCGATGACCCGCGCACAGCTGCTCGTCAACGTCGTGGAGGCGGCCGAGCGCGCCGCGTCCGCCGCCGCGAGCTGAAACGGGAAAGGGTGAGCCCATGAGCGCAGAACCTGACCAAGGGGCATCGCGGGCCGACGTGACGCAGGCCGAGGTGACGGAGGCCGACGTGACGGAGGCCGAGGCGGTGGAGGACACCGAGGCCAAGGGCGCCGTCAGCGCCCCCGCCCCCGGCGGGCCGAAGAAGACCACCCGGCGCTTCCCGCTCCTGACCCGCGACACCGCGCGCCCCGAGGGCGGCGGCCGGGCCGCGGGCGGCGACGCCCCGGCACCCGCCCGGCAGTGGCCGCTGCTCAGCGTCCTGTCGACGGTGGGGCTCGGCCTGCTGCTCACCGCCTTCGACGTGTTCCGCCTCGGCACGATCCTGGTCGGCCTCGCGCTGATCGGCGGCGCCGTCCTGCGGTGGGCGCTGCCCGGCGTCGGCATGCTCGCGGTGCGCTCGCGCTTCACGGACATGGTCACCTACGGCGGCCTCGGCGCCGTCATCGTCCTGCTCGCGCTGATGGCGCAGCCGGACGGAATGCAGGTCCCGTTCCTGGACGGCATCCTGCACTTCACGATCAGCAGCTAGCGCCGGGACCGGCCCGCGATGGCCGCTCGTCCTCTCCCCCGCGGGAGGACGAGCGCGCCGGTGCACGAAGTTACGGCGGCGGGGCGGGGGAGTCGTCCCGCGCCGGGTTGATCTCCGGGTACGCCCAGCGGAGTACGGCCGCGGTTCCTGCAACTTCCGCGGTACCGCGGAAGTTTGACGTGCCGCCGCCCGCACCGGGGCTACGCTGCGGCGATGCGGATCCGCCCCCTCGTCGCCGACACGTCGATCGCGGTCGCCCTGACCACGGTCGCCGTACTCCTCGGGCAGGAGTCGGCGCGGCAGGGATGGCCCGAACTCGACGTACGGGGCTATGCGTTGGTGGCCCTTGCCAATGTGCCGGCCGTGTTCCGCTCCAGGGCGCCGCTCGCGGTCCTGCTCCTGGTGCACGCGGCCTGGGCCGTGTACGTGACCGCGGGCTACTGGCCCGTCGTGAACACCTTCGCGCCCATGCTCGCCGTCTACACGGTCACGGCCCTGCGGCCCGCCCGGGTCTCCGTCCCCTGCGGCGTCCTGATGAGCGCCGTGTGGATCTACGCGGGCGTGGTGAGCGAAGGGGCGTCGATGCCGTCCGTGATCGGGCAGGCCATCGGGTTTCCGCTGGTCATCTGGCGGTTCGGGTACGTCGCCCGCAGGTCCGCCGAGCTGGCCAGACAGCTCAAGCGCGAGCAGGACGAGCGGGCGCGGCGCGAGGTGGCCGAGGAACGCGGGCGCATAGCACGGGAGTTGCACGACGTCGTCGCCCACCACATGTCCGTGATCTCCGTGCAGGCGGGGCTCGCGAAGTTCGTCTTCACCTCGGATCCGGCCACCGCGCACGCCGCGCTCTCCACCATCTCCGGCACCAGCGGCGAGGCCCTGGAGGAGTTGCGCCGCATGCTGCGGGTGCTGCGGGCGCAGGAGGAGGGGGACGGCGCGCCCGACGCCCCGATGCCGGGGCTCGCGCGGCTCGGCGAGATGGTCGAGCGGGTGCGGTCCGGGGGAGTCGACGTCGATCTGCGCGTCGAGGGGACGCCGAGGCAGCTCGCGCCCGGCGTCGAACTCTGTGCGTACCGCGTGGTCCAGGAGGCCCTGACCAACGTGCTGAAGCACGCGCCGGGCGCCGGAGCGGCGGTCGGACTGCGCTATGAACAGCACCACGTGACGGTCTGTGTCACCAATGACGGGGCGGGGGTGATTCCGGACAGAGTGCGTACAGGAAGCGGCCATGGGTTGATTGGTATGCGGGAGCGGGCCAAGCTCTACGGCGGGACGATCAGCATCGGCCCGCTGAGCGAGGGAGGGTTCGCCGTGCGACTGACCCTGCCGACCTCCGCTCAGGCCGCATCGCAGGGGGACGACGCGACATAAAATGACCAGGGTGCTCGTGGTCGACGACCAGTTCCTCATCAGGGCGGGCCTTGTGGGGCTGCTGCGCGCCGCGCCCGGCATCGAGGTCGTCGGTGAGGCGGGTGACGGGGCGGAAGCCGTCGCGCTCGCCGCGACGACCCGGCCCGACGTGATCCTGATGGACATCCGCATGCCCGGCATGAGCGGCATCGCGGCCACCGAGAAGATCCTCGCCGAGTCCCCCGAGCCACCGCCGCGCGTCCTGGTCCTCACCACGTTCGATCTCGACGAGTACGTGTACGGGGCGCTGCGGGCCGGAGCGTCGGGCTTCCTGCTCAAGGACTCCGGGCCCGAGCGCCTGCTCGCCGCAGTGGCCGCCGTCGGCGGCGGCGACGCGCTCTTCGCGCCCAGCGTCACCTGCCGCCTGGTCGAGGCCTTCGCCCGGCAGGCCGGTCCGGTGGCCGCGGGGTCCGCCGAACCGCCGCCCGATCTGCGCTCGCTGACCCTGCGCGAGGTCGAGGTCCTGAAGCTGATCGCCACCGGCCAGTCGAACGCGGACATCGCGGAGCGCCTCTACATCAGCGAGGCCACCGTCAAGACTCACCTGAACCGCACGATGACCAAGCTAGACCTGGACAGCAGGGCGCAGGCGGTCGTGGTGGCGTACGAGACGGGCCTCGTCACGCCGGGCGGCGGCGGTCGCTGAACGCGGCGCGCCGCCCGCAGAACGGAAGACGGCGCCCGTCCTCTCCCCCGTGGGAGGACGGGCGCCGCCGGTTGGTGGGGAGGCCGTTCCAACGAGATCCAGCGTCACGCCCTTACGAATTCCATACAAGGGCTGCTTTGCTCCTGTGGCACGGAGGTGACCATTCCGCCATGCTGTCCCCGACCCCGGAACAGCGATGGGAC
>NZ_JBNNJZ010000614.1:0-4627 GCF_050270335.1 Streptomyces sp. NPDC059900 | reverse complement strand
CCATGGGGCTCGTCCCCCTCGTGGCGATCATGAACACCCGGGCCGCGTTCACCCGTGATCCCGCCACGAAGGCCGTACGGGAGCGCATGACCCGCTTCTGGGGCCAGCTCTACGTCATCAACTACGCGGTCGGCATCGTCACCGGCCTGGTCATGGAGTTCCAGTTCGGGCTCAGCTGGAGCGGCCTGAGCAAGTTCGCGGGCAACGTCTTCGGCGCCCCGCTGGCTCTGGAAACCCTCATCGCCTTCTTCGCCGAGTCCACCTTCCTCGGCATGTGGATCTTCGGCTGGGGCCGCATGCGCAGGGGGGTGCACGTCACGCTCATCTGGCTGGTGGCCCTGACCGCGTACGCCTCCGGGTACTGGATCATGGTCGCCAACGGCTTCATGCAACACCCCGTCGGCTACGAAGTACGCGACGGCGCGGCCTACTTGACCGATTTCGGGGCGCTGCTCACCAACTCCAGCGCACTGATCGCGCTCTTCCACATCGCCCTGGCCGCGCTGACGACGGGCGGCGTGTTCATCGCCGGGGTCAGCGCCTGGCACTTCCTCCGGCACACGAAGGAGAGCGAGCTGTTCGGCGGCTCCCTGCGCCTGGGGCTGTGGGTGGCCATGGTCGCCTCCTTCTTTGTCGTCATCGTCGGCGAGATGCAGCGGCCGGTGATCGAGCGCACCCAGCCCATGAAGGACGCGGTCCTGGAGAACAGCGGCGTCGCCGAGGTGCAGGCGCAGCTCGTCGATGAGCACGGGCCCGGCGACTACGTGCCCTGGCAGGACACGATGCGGATCTCCATGGACGTGATGACGATCATCGGGAACACCGTCTCCACCATCACGTTCGTCGCCGTCATCCTGCTGTGGAAGAACCGCATGATGCGCTGGCGTCCCGGCCTGTGGGTCCTTGTCGCCACACTCCCCTTCCCCTTCATCGCCTCCGCGGGCGGCTGGGTCGTCCGCGAGGTCGGGCGCCAGCCCTGGCTCGTGTACGGCGAGTTGACGGTCGAGAACGCCCTCTCCCACGTCAGTACGGCCGCGCTCGCCGTGTCCTGCACCGTATTCATCACCGTTTTCCTCGCCCTCGCGGTGACGAACTGGACCCTGATCACCCGCTTCGCCCTCCGGGGCCCGGACGCCACCCAGCTCGGCACTACCGAACCGCTCCCCGAGGACGTGCCCGGGCGGCCGGGGGACGGGCCCGACGAGAAGCTCCCGGCGCCTGCCTTCTGACCCTGCCTGCTGACCGGCGCTACTCCCCCGCCACCACGGAAAGTTGAGCGAGATGACTCTGGAGACCGCCTGGCTGGCCCTCCTCGGCCTGCTGCTCGCCGGGTACTTTGTGCTCGGCGGATACGACTACGGCGTACAGATGCTGCACCCCTTCCTCCTCGGCCAAGACGGCCGGGAGAGCCGGGAGAGCCGGGACGGGGGTCACGGCGGGGGCGCCGGCCAGAACCCCGCCCTCGACGCCATCGCCCCGTTCTTCCTGGGCAACGAAGTCTGGCTGGTCGCCTTCGCCGGTGTCCTGTTCGGTGCCTTCCCGCACCTGGAAGGCACCCTCCTGCCGGGCCTGTACCCGCTGATCGTGGCGATCCTCGTCGGCCTGGTCCTCGGCAACGCCGCGATCCAGCTGCGACGCCGTGCCCGCAGCGCACGCGGGCGGCGCCGGTGGGACGTACTGATCGTGTGCGGCGGGGCCCTGCCCGCCGTGTGCTGGGGGCTCGTCGTGGGCCTGCTGCTGCGCGGTGTGCCCCGCCGCGCGGACGGGAGCTTCCGCATCGGGGCCGGCGATGTGCTCTCGCCGTTCCCCCTGGCCTGCGGCGCCACCACCGCTCTGCTCTTCGCGGCGCACGGCTCGGCGTTTCTGGCCTTGCGCTCGGGACCTGAACTTGCCGCCCGAGCCAGGCACTTGGGCGCTCTGCTGCTGCGCGGGGCGGCCGCCATGGGCTCTCTCGCGCTGCTGCTCACGCTCTTCGGTGCGGGCGCCTCGATGACGAACCGCGCAACCTCGGCGGTCGTCGCCGCCCTGTTCGCGGCGGCGCTCGCCGCTGCCTGGTGGTTCGTGACCCGCGGGCACGACATCCTGGCGTTCGCGGCGACCTGCTGCGCGACGGCGCTGCCCGTACTGCTCGTGGGGGCCGGCCACTATCCGTACCTCCTGATCAGCTCGGCGGGGGCAGGCCTGACCGTCGACCACGCCGTCACGGACGGCGCCACGTTGCAGATCCTGAGCGCGTTCGGGGTCCTGGTGGTCCCGGTGATCCTCGCCTACCAGTCCTGGAGCTGGTGGGCCTTCCGCGGCCGGACGGGCCGCCGCCACCCCAGCTACTTCTGAGAGGAACGCAGGAATGAAGCCCGTCGAGCGCCGCCTGCTGCGCGAACTCCCGGTGCTGCGGCGCCACCTGACGTACTCCTCGGCGCTTTCGCTCCTCGCCGCCGGGCTCGTCGTCGCCCAGGCAACCTTGCTAGCGACGATCCTCGCCGACGGCTTCGCCGGGCGCCCGTTCCCCGGCACTCCGCTCGCCGCCCTGGCCGCCGTCATGACGCTGCGGGCGTTGCTGGCCTGGGCACGCGGGGTGCTCGCGCAGCGCACCGCGGCCGACGCCAAGCGCACGCTGCGCGAGAGGATCACCGGCAGGCTGCGGCACACCAACCCCTTGCGGCTCACGTCCAGGCGCCACGGCGAGACGGTCACGCTGCTCACCCGGGGCCTCGACGCCCTGGACGCGTACATCGTCGGCTACCTGCCCACCATGACGGCCGCCGCGGTGGTACCCCTGACAGTGGTCGGCTGGCTGGCGTGGACCGACTGGACCTCGGCGCTCATCATCGTCGTGACGCTGCCGCTGATCCCGGTGTTCGGTGCCCTGGTCGGCGCGCACACCGCCCGGCGCACCGCCCGGCAGTGGCAGTTGCTGTCCCGTCTGGGCGGGCACTTCCTGGACGTGGTGGCGGGGCTGGCGACCCTGCGCGCCTTCGGCCGCGAGCGGCGTCAGGCCGAGGTGGTGGGTGAGATGGCCGACGCCCATCGGCGGGCCACCCTGCGCACGCTGCGCGTCGCGTTCCTCTCCTCCTTCGTCCTGGAAACCGTCGCCACGCTCTCCGTCGCACTGGTGGCCGTGCCGGTCGGATTGCGGCTGCTGGGCGGCGAGTTGGACCTTCGTACGGCCCTGGTCGTGCTGTTCCTGGCGCCCGAGGCCTATCTCCCGTTGCGTGCGGCGGGTGCGGCCTTTCACGACAGCGCCGAGGGGATCGCCGTGGCCGAGCAGGTGTTCGCCGTCCTCGACGAAGCCGCCGAGGACGACGGCTCGCGCCTGCCCGTGGTGCGCCCTGCCCGTCGCGCCCCGATGCCCGACACCCGCGCCGCGCACCTGCGTCTGGACGACGTCACGGTCCACTACCCCCACCGCGCCGCGCCCGCCCTCCGCGGTGTCTCCCTCTCCCTGCGCCCGGGCGAGCACATCGCCCTGGTCGGCCCGAGCGGCGCGGGCAAGTCCACGCTCCTTGCGCTGCTCCTGGGCTTCACGGCCCCCGCATCGGGACGGGTCACGGTCGACGGCACCGATCTCGCCGACCTCGATCCCGACGACTGGCGCAGTCAGGTGGCATGGGTGCCCCAGCGCCCGCACCTGTTCGCCGCCACCGTCGCGGACAACATCCGCCTCGCACGCCCCGACGCAAGCGACGCGCAGGTCCGCCGGGCGGCCCGGGCCGCCTTCGCCGACCACTTCATCGAGGAACTTCCCCGGGCATACGAGACACTGCTCGGCGAGCACGGCGCCGGGCTCTCCGCGGGCCAGCGCCAGCGGATCGCCCTGGCCCGCGCCTTCCTCAAGGACGCCCCCGTACTGCTCCTGGACGAGCCGACCGCCCACCTCGATCCCCGGAGCGAGGCCGCGGTCACCCGCGCCACGGTCCGCCTCATGCGCGGCAAGACCTCGGTCGTGGTCGCCCATCGCACCAGCCTGCTGCCGCACGCCGACCGAATCGTCACCGTCGAAGCAGGCCGTATCACCGCGGCTTCTTCTTCGGCGGCGACGATGCCGCCCGCTCTCGCCGAGGGACTGATGGCCCCGTGACCACGCGGTTGGCTGCCGCTCGGGACAGGCCGGGGGCGCTCGGTTACGGCGGGACGCGGACGTCGTGCCTGCGGCTTCGGTCACGCGTGGGACCACCTCTGCGGCTGCGGCAGGGCGGATACAGAGCAGCCGGATGGAAAGGAGCGATGGCCCCTCCCGCGCGCTTCATCTGCCGTCCGCACCTGATCCGCTGCCGTACGCCACCGCCCTGGCATCTCCGCCCCGAGCAGCCCACCACCCTCCCCCAACCTGCCCCCGCAGAAAGGCCGGTGGCCAGATGACCCTCCCCGCCGAAGCCGCCGCGACCACCCCGGCGGCACGCCCACCCCGCGCCACCCTGCGTCTCCTGCGCAACCTCCTGCCGTACTGGCGCCGCCTGCTGCCCGCCCTGCTCGCCGCGGCCGGCAGCGAACTCGCCGCCGCCGCGCTGATGGCCACCGCCGCCTGGCTGATCACCCGCGCCGCCGAGCAGCCCCCGCTCGCCTCGGTGAGCCTGGCGATCGTCGCCGTCCGCGCCCTGGCCCTGGGGCGCGGAGCACTGCGCTACAC
>NZ_JBNNJZ010000613.1:0-4646 GCF_050270335.1 Streptomyces sp. NPDC059900 | reverse complement strand
GTCGGCGACTGGGTCACCGACAACTGGGACACCATCGTCGCCGTCTGCAAGGTCGTCGTCGCCGTACTCGGCGTCATCGCCATGATCATCGGCGGCCCCATCCTCGGCGCCATCGTCCTCATCGCCGCCTTGGTCGTCCTCGCCGACACCCTCCATAAATACGCCAACGGAGAAGCAGGCCTGCTCGATGTCGCCTTCGCCGCCCTGGACTGCATCCCCGGCATGAAGGGCCTCACCAGCCTCCGCGGCCTCGCCAAAGGCCTCAAAGGACTCAAGGGCGGAATGAAGGCCATGAGTAAGGGGCTCAGCGGCCTGAAGTCGGCCCGCAGCGCCATCGCCGACGGCGCCAAGGGCGCGTACAACCGCCTTAAGAGCATGGTCAAAGGGTGTGGCGACCCCGTCGACCCGGCCACCGGTCAGATGTACATGGCGGAGACCGACATCATGCTGCCCGGCACCCTCCCGCTGCTCTTCACCCGGCGAGTCGCCTCGGACTACCACACCGGTGGATGGTTCGGCCCTTCCTGGGCCTCCACCATCGACCAGCGCCTGGAGATCGACGAACATGGTGTCGTCCTGATCACCGAGGACGGCATGCTGCTGGCTTATCCGCACCCCGAAGTGCCGGAGACCCCGGTGTTCACCCATGCGGGCCCACGCTGGCCCATGATTCGTCTGGACAATGGCGGATACCGCGTCACCGATCCACGAACCGGCCTCAGCAGGCGGTTCGCCCCGCCGCAGGACGGCCTGGCGCGGTTGGAGCGCATCAGCGATCGAAACCACAACTTCATCGACTTCGACTACGACGCCGATGGCGCTCCCTTCTCGATCCGACACTCCGGCGGCTACCACCTCCGGCTGGTCGTGGACAAGGACCGCGTCACCGTCCTGAGCTTGGCCGGTGCCGCTGAGGACGGCGCGGATCTCACGATCAAGCGGTACGGCTACACCGAGGGAAATCTCACCTCGGTCACCAACTCCTCCGGCCTGTCGATGCGGTTCACGTATGACGATCGCCTGCGCATTACGTCCTGGACCGACACCAACAACAGCCGCTACGACTACAACTACGACGATCAAGACCGCTGTATCAGTCAGGGCGGCGAAGCGGGACACGTCACCAACCTCTTCGCATACGACGGCACAGACTCAGCTTGGCCCGGCTGTCGAGTAACCGCGGTCACCACAGGCGAAGGGTTCGCGTCCCATTTCGTCATCAACGACAACTGCCAGGTCATCGCCGAAATCAGCCCCTTGGGCGACATCGTCCGAAAAGACTTCGACTCTGATCACCACCTGACGTCCTTCACCGATGAGCTCGGACATACCACGCGATACCAGTACGACAACCGTGGTCAGGTCATTTCCGTGCTCCGACCAGACGGCCACCGGGTCATCTCCGAGTACAACGATCTCGGCCTACCGACTGTCGTGGCCGGACCGGACGGTACCGCGTGGCGCCAGGAGTACGACGCACGAGGAAACCGCATCGCCCTGGTTGACCCGACCGGAGCCACCACTTGCTTCACATACGACGCAGCCGGTCGGCTCATGTCCATCGCTGACGCGCTCGGCAGATCCACGGAGATCCGCAGTGACCACGCCGGTATGCCGTTGCAAATCAGCAACGCCCTTGGGGAAATAAGCAGTTATAGACGTGACGCCTTCGGTCGGCCGACCTCGTTCACTGACGCGCTCGGGCGGACGACGCGCATGGAATGGACAGTGGAGGGTCTCCCGACTCAGCGTATCGAGTCGGACGGCAGTGGCGAATCGTGGACTTATGACGGCGAAGGCAATTGCACCAGCCACACGGATGCGGCGGGTGCCGTCACACGCTTCGACTACACCCACTTCGACCTTCTCACCGCCAGGACCGGCCCGGACGGGATGCGATACGAGTTCGCCTACGATACGGAGCTGCGCCTTACCCGGGTCAGCAACCCCAAGCATCTGGAGTGGACTTACACCTATGACGGTGCCGGCCGCCTGATCTGCGAATCCGACTTCGACGGACGCACCATCAGCTACTCCCGTGACCCGGTCGGCCGCATGACGGCGCGCACCAACGCTCTCGGGCAGACCGTCGCGTACGAGCGGGACGCGCTCGGCCGAATCAGCCGGAAGGACGCAGACGGTCAGGTCACTTCCTACACGTACTCCCCCACAGGGCAGATCACCCATGCCGTCTCGCCAGGTGTGGACCTTGTCGCGGAGCACGACAGACTTGGCCGTCCGGTGTCCGAATCGATCAACGGCCACACCATGACCCATGAGTTTGATGTCTGCGGTCAGCGCACCAGGCGTACCACACCTACCCTCGCCGTCACTGAATGGAGCTACGACGCAGCGGGGCGGCACTCACACTTGATCACGGCCGGAACAACGATCGGATTCAATCGCGATCCTGCCGGGCAAGAATTGAACCGGCGTATCGCTGACGCCCTCACCCTGACCAACGAGTTCGACGGCATGGGGCGCCTGACCAACCAAGGGATCACCACGGCAGCAGGTCGAAGTGTCCAGCGCCGAAGTTACGCGTATCGCCCCGACGGCAACCTCGTCCGGCTGGAGGACCAGCTGAACGGAACGCGTTACTTCGATCTCGACACCGCGGGCCGCGTCACCGCTGTTCGCGCCGAGAACTGGGCCGAGCAATATGCCTACGACGAGGTCGGCAACCAGACCGAGGCCTCATGGCCTGCCTCGCACCCTGGTCAAGAGGCCACAGGCCCGCGCGGCTACACGGGCAACCGCATCACGCGAGCCGGCAACGTTCGATACGAACACGACGCCCAAGGCCGCATCACGCTACGGCAGAAGTCGCGCCTCTCCCGCAAGCCCGAAACGTGGCGCTACACCTGGGACGCCGAAGACCGCCTCACCGCAGTCACCACGCCCGACGGCACACTCTGGCGCTACCTCCATGACCCCCACGGCCGCCGCGTGGCGAAGCAACGGGTCGCACCTGATGGTCAGTCCGTGATCGAGGAGACCACCTTCGCCTGGGACGGAGTCACGCTCTGCGAACAGACCACTTCCTCCCCCGAATTGTCTCGCCCCGTGACTCTCACCTGGGAGCATCAAGGACTGCGGCCCATAGCCCAGACGGAACGGGTGAGTGCGGGCACGGCCTCCCAGGACGAGATCGACTCCCGCTTCTTCGCCATCGTCACCGACCTCGTGGGTGCCCCCACCGAACTCCTCGACGAGCACGGAGATATAGCCTGGCGCGCCCGCGCCACTCTGTGGGGTTCAACCGCATGGGCAGCGGACAGCGTGGCGTACACACCGCTGCGCTTCCCCGGCCAGTACTACGACCCCGAAACGGGCCTCCACTACAACCACTTCCGAACCTACGACCCTGAGACCGCGCGTTATCTCTCCCCCGATCCTCTCGGACTCGCACCGGCACCGAACCCCGTCAGCTACGTCTCGAACCCCCTCACGTGGGCGGACCCGCTCGGCCTCGCCCCCTCCTGCGACCTTGAGATCGAATACGGAACACCAGACATTCATGGGCGCCCGACCGGGGCCACCGCACGGATCGGCCCAAACCCGCCAGACGGTGGCAAAGCCGTGAGGCGAATGAAGCCGCCGGGCTTCGGCGGCGAGGCAGCAGGACATTCTCGCGGCCACCTGATTCCAAAACAGCTCGGAGGCCCCGGAAACGAGCCGCGAAACTTTGTTACCCAGGACGCTGCTGTAAACAATGGCCCACAAAGCGATTTTGAGGACGCTGTAGCAGCGTACGTGAAGGGCGATCCAGCGAATGGCGTACCGGGCAACGAGGTAATATACGTGGCAACACCACGCTATTCAGGGAGTGACCCAATTCCAAGCAGGGTAGATATCGACGTGTACGGCGACAACGGTTGGTACATGGGAGCCTCATTCATGAACAGCAGCACCACATGACCAGCATTCTGGACCTGGCCCGCATCTGCCCGCCCCCAG
Source organism: Streptomyces sp. NPDC059900 (assembly GCF_050270335.1). Classification (NCBI taxonomy): domain Bacteria; kingdom Bacillati; phylum Actinomycetota; class Actinomycetes; order Kitasatosporales; family Streptomycetaceae; genus Streptomyces; species Streptomyces sp. NPDC059900. Next base: position 686 of record NZ_JBNNJZ010000613.1, on the reverse strand, counting down.
ACATCGAACCGAGCATCATCGAGGGGGTGTCGGCCGCGTCCGTAGAGGGCAACGTCCAAGCCGATCGCAGGCTCCTGCACGAGTGGTACGGGGGAGGCTGCTTCAACGACTTTCTCTGGGTCTACTCCCCAGGGCATGCGAACCGACACCTGGACGCGAACGCAAGAACAGCTAATCTGCATCGTGTACTTGAGCGCCAGGCAGCTGTGCGCATTCGAGCACGCATCGCAGAACTCGGATACTCCATCTCGGACACCGTTTCGTGGGGAGGGACCGATAACGGCGATCTGTGCTGCTGGGTCGGCACGGATTTGGACACCCTGGCAGTCGGACTGATCATCGACTGCAGGGAAGATGCCTTTTACGAGTATGCCGGATCGACTGGTTCCCTCATCCATAGACTTTTGAGCGGCGAAGAGACCTGCCCGATTTTCCCGGAAGACTTCTGGGACGAGCAGCCCACTTATGGGCGCCCCGGCGCGTAAGGGGCGCAGGCGCTGCCTCAGATGTACTTGCCCGCCTCCGGCACCACGGGAGGAGTCATAATCGTCACAGCGGTGAACGACAGCGGAGCAACAGAGCCGAGAGGGAACTGGCATGGCAGGCAAGGGCAAGAGCGACCTCGCGCTCCCGCTCAGTGATATTGTGTTCTACGGGAGCCGGTTGCGGTCGTTAATGGTTCTGAT
>NZ_JBNNJZ010000612.1:0-4653 GCF_050270335.1 Streptomyces sp. NPDC059900 | reverse complement strand
AGCCCCTGACGCCCGGCCCCCTCGAGCAGCCGGTCGAGGGTGGTCCAGTCGAACTCTCCGCGGCGGGGCTCCAGCTGGGACCAGCGGGTCTCGCTGTCCCACAGCCGCAGGGCGCCGACTCGGAAGGACGGCATGGCACCGCTGTAGCTGTTCATCGTCACGCCGAAGAGTTCCGGGTCGACCGGGGCGGGCGGCCGCGCCCAGCTGGCTGCCGCGGCCAGGGCCGGCACTCGATCCGCCCCGGTCGGCACCGGCTCGGGATCCGAGTCGAAGCCGTGCGGTGTGCTTGCGATGGCCGTCGTGAGGACGAACAGGGCCATGCCAAGGAAGAGGGCCAGGCGGCGGAACCGCGAGGCGCGGCGTGAGCGCACCGGGTGCAAGACGACGGGAGCGGGGGTCCGCTGGGGGGACCCGGCAGCGGGCGGGATGGCAGAGGGCGGGGGCGCAAGTGCGGTATGTGAGCCGGGCTCCGTTGGCCCCTCCCCCGTCACGGCCTCCCAGCGCCGCAGCAGTTCGCTCAGCTCCGAGGGATCGGCACCGCACTCCCTGGCGATCCGCAGGACGAGGTCGAAGTCGCCCGGCACCCCCTTGCCGCTGCAGTACCGGTGGAGCGTCGAACTGCTGGTGAAGACCCTGCTCCCCAGCTGCTGGTAGCTGAGCCCGCTGCGCTCCTTGAGGCCGAGCAACGCGGCGGCCAGATCCCCTTCCCCGTCCACTCGCGTCAAGCCCCTTCACCCCCGTGACGGCTCTTTCATGGCGCCCCCAGGGTCCCAAGGGGCATCCCATCCCGTCTAGATCATTCCTGGTCATCGGCGTACCGCACGTCCCACGCCGGGATGGGACACCGGCCTTCTGGCGGTCGGGCGGATCAGATCGGCACAGTCGTCACCGCTGGGCCAAGAGGAAGGCCGGTCCGGCCATCACCACTACGACGGGGGGACTCATGCCTGTCCAGAACACGGCCCTGCGCCGTGCGACCGCCAGGATCACGCTACCGGTGATCTTGGCGGCGGCCGCGATCACGCTGACACCAACGCCGGCCTCGGCGGCAGAGGGCGGCGACCTGGAAAACCGCAGCAGCGTCGAGATGGAGTACGCGTCCTTCAGCGGAGGCGGCCGAGTGCACCGCTGCCAGGTCTGGAACGACACCCTCACCGCACGCTGGGCCGACTCCGAGAACCTCGCATGCAAGCAGTCGGCACTGCCTGCGAGCCGGGAGGTCGTCGGCCGGTACGACGTCGACGGTTTCACGTTCGAGGACCGGGCCTACGTCGTGTTTTTGCAGATGCCCGATCTCTCCTACCTCCAGGTACAGGTGGGCAAGGGCGTCTGGACCAAGATCACGAATGCCGACCGGGCTGTCTGCTCGGGTTCCGCCAAACCGCAGTGCGTCGTCACGATCTTCTGACCCGGAAGGAACCGACCATGAACCTGCGCAAGAAGACCGCAGGCCTGTTGGCCACGGCCGTTGTGCTCGCGGGCACCGCGCTCACCTCCGCCATACCCGTCCAGGCCGCCGCCGGTGCGGAGGCCTCCGTCAATGCCGTTGAGCCCACGCTCTCTGTCGACGCCGACGTCCCCGTCGGGATCAAATGGGTCAGCCGGTACTCCGAGACTCCCTGCTCCCCGGGACAGCTCTGCCTGTCCGTGAAGGACCCCACCAAGGGCGCGGACAAGTACTGGAAGGTGTACCAGCTCTCTGCCTGCAACGTGATCTACAAGATCTACAACTGGGAGGGCGGCGGCTTCTGGGTGAACAAGCAGACCGGCGGCGCCTACGGCACCTTCTACGCCGGCGACAACGGGGACGGCGCCTACAACCACACCGCCCCCTCCCCGCCCACCAGCAGCGGCGAGTACGGCTGGACCCCCATCAACAGCGTGCGGGCCTGCAAGGAGTAAAAGCCGGCACGGAAACGCTCACGGCCGTTGACCACAGCCGCAGGCCCGGCGGTGCGCCCCTCGCACGGGCGCACCCGCCGGGTCGGCGCGCGAGCGCGGTGCGGCGCGGGCATCAACAGATGCTGCCTCGAGCTGTCTGCCGGTCTCGTGCACTCCTCCCGGACGACGGTGGCTCTCACGGGTCTCTTCGGCGTGCGCTGACACGAGCTCGGTAGCCCGATGCCTTCCGCGCCCTGGACGGTGCAGGACTGGCAACAGCGGTCCGACGCGAACTGCAGACGTTCGGCCGGCGCAGGGACCGGCGGCGTGCGGCAAGGGGGCCGTCTTGTGCAGGCTCACCCCATGCCACGCACCAGAGGGCTGCGTACCCGAACGTGAACTGCGCTCGCGACCGGGCAGCCGGCTGGCGTCCACCCGGGCAGCCCTCCGCCGCCCGGCCTAGGCACCCCCCGGCGATCAGCGTTGCCATTCGCCGTCCATCTCGGTGCACAACAGGCCGGCGGGGGTGCGGATCTTCCGGAGCAACAGCCGCGATCAAGCAATGAGGCCGCGGTCCTGCTGTTGCGGGCCGGGGCAGAGCTCCCGGCGTGCACGGACCGGTGGCAGTACCTCATGAGTGCGCGCGTAGTGCGCGTGGTGTGCGCCGGCCCGTACTGTGGCGGGCAAGTCGCAGACACACTACGGGGGTTGCATGGCACGGCTGCCGGATCCGGAAGACTCCCGGGCTGTACTGATCGGCTGCAGTCGCTACACGGAACTCGAAGACATTCCCGCGATCCGCAACAACTTGTCGGACCTGGGGCAGATCATCGCCGGCTCCGACGGATTCCGGCCCGAGGGGGTCAACGTCATTGCTGATCCCCGTCACGCGAGCGATGTCGGGCCTCGGCTGCGGGAGGTGTCGGAACAGGCCTCGGATGTCCTGCTCGTCTACTACGCCGGCCACGGCCTGATCGACGCGGAGCGGGGCCAACTCCACCTGGCCCTTTCGGAAACCAGGGTGGGCGACCCCGCCACCACGGGCCTGCCGTTCGCGCACATCCAAAGCATCCTGAGGCGGAGCCCGGCCCGGTTCATCGTCCTCATCGTGGATTGCAGCTACGCGGGCGCCGCCCTCGGGGGTCTCGGAGGTGAATCGGGAGGCCTGGGAGGCCTGGGGGACAGCGTGTCGGGCGGTGTGTTCGTCCTGACTGCGACGGCGGCCACCGGGCATGCCATCGCACGAACCGGCGAGCCGTACTCGGCTTTCACCGGAGAGTTGATCAGGTTGCTGAAGCAGGGAATCGCGGGGCCGTACGAGTACCTGACTCCGGGCGCCGTTGCGGCCGAACTCCGGCGCACCATGACCTCCCTGACGCTTCCGCTTCCGCAGTCCATGGAAGCCAATGCCGCAGGGAGTCTTCTGGGACTCGTCCGCAACCCGGCGTACGACCCTGCTGCCCGGCCGGACACCGCACAGCCCCCGTCCGCCGACGGGACGGCCACAGCATCGCCCCCAGCGCCGGCCTCCGGCAGCACAGCCGTCGACCTGGACGTCGATGACGTTGAGTGGGTCCATGACACCCCGGCCACCGCGGACCTCCTGGGGCGGGCTCCGGTGGCGAAGGTGCTCGGGCTGCGGCTGACGGAAACACAGATGACGGAGCCCGGTACTTCCTTCCTGGTCCATCTCGACGGGCCATGGGGCAGCGGGAAAAGCAGCCTTCTGAATCTCGTCGAGCAGCAGGTGGACGATCACTTCCTCGTCGTGCGTTTCGATGCCTGGCAGCAGTCGCGCCTGGCGCCCTCGTGGTGGTCGCTGCTGACCTGCCTGCGCCGGGACGTCGCGCAGACCCGGGCCCGATGGCGACGGCCCTTTCTGCGCCTGAGGGAGTCTGCGGCACGGGCCCGCAGGACCGGTGCTCCCTATGCCACCGCCTTCGTCGTGGTCGCACTGCTTGCTGCCGTGCTGGGCTATCTCCTGTGGCCGCACAAACCCGGCCTGGCCGGCTGGGAACAGCAGCTCAAGGCGGGCACCGCTATCCTCGCCGCCCTCGCCACCCTCACAACGGGAGCATTGCTCGCCGCCCGCCTCCTTTTGTGGGACTCGGTGCGCGGCGCCAGACTCTTCGAGCAGACGCAGGCCAATCCGCTGGCGGACATCGCCGCCCACTTCCGATGGCTGTTGCGGCGCGCGGACAAGCCCGTAGTGTTCTTCGTCGATGACCTCGACCGCTGCGACCAGGCATACGTGGTGGAGTTCTTGGACATGGTCCAGACCCTGGTGAGGACCCAAAGAAGCCCGGGCCGGCAGGGGACCGAGCGCGCGGCCCATTTCGTCGTCGCGGCGGACGGCAGCTGGCTCAGACGCAGTTACGAGACCGCCCACGAGCAGTTCGTCGACAGCATCACCGAGCCGGGCAGGCCGCTGGGCTATCTCTTCCTGGACAAGTTGTTCCAGCTCTGCCTGCCGATGCCGACACTGTCCGGCCCCGCCCGGTCCGCCTATCTGGACCACCTTCTCAGAGTCACCGACTCACGTCAGCAAGAGGGTGGTTCGCCGCCCGACATCCGGTCTGCGTCACCGGGGCTGTGGGCCGAAGGCGACGTGATGGAGCGGCTCAGGCAGTTCGAGGAGGGGCGCGCGCAGTCCGTTTACGAGGCCATGCAGCGGCTCACAGAACGGCGCAGGGCCGAGCACACGCTGCGGAAGTTCCGCTCCGTCCTCGGGGACAACCCGCGAGCGGCGAAGAAGTTCCTCAACACCTACAG
>NZ_JBNNJZ010000611.1:0-4687 GCF_050270335.1 Streptomyces sp. NPDC059900 | reverse complement strand
AGGTGAGCGGGGTCGCCGTCGACGGGCGCAAGGAGTCGCATGCGGGGTCAGCTCTCCGCTCGGGCGGTGTCGTCGCGGTCCCGCTCACAAGTGATCAGTAATTCGCGGACATTGGGAGAAAGATCCGCCCAGTGTTCCCGTGCCTCGTCCAGGCTCATGTACCGCACAGCGTCGAAAGCCTTTTCGACGGGCGTCGGAGAGCCCCCCACCAGCTGCACCGCATACCACGCGTACCGGAAAGGCCGTCCGTCCTCGGTGAAGGTGCAGTCGCCCAATCGGTTCCGGACGGCAACCGTGACGCCGAGTTCTTCCCGGAGTTCGCGGACCACCGCCTGCTCGGGCGTCTCGTTCTTTTCAAGCTTGCCTCCCGGGAGTTCCCATCGGGGGCGCGGGGTGGTGCGATGGAGGAGGAGGATCCTGAGGGAAGAATCCTGGAGAACTCCACCGACTACGGGAAGTGCGTTCACGGCCGTCAGACTACACAGCCGGGGCTCACGGGGGGAGAGCGGGCGATGCCGACTCTGAAAGTCATGGCCCTGGCCTGTAGGGACGACCTGAGGCCGTTGCTTGACGCCGGGTTGATCGGTCAGGCGAGCGCCGGTCAGGCGTTCGCCGTGGAAAGGACCTGGCTCAAGAATGATCACAACAAGAAGTGCAAGCCACTGCTCAATGTTTCGTACGACACGCAGGCCTTTCTCTTCGAGGACGGGTCCTTTTATGTCGACGGAGGCGCGGACGGGCGGGCCGAATTCGACGATTTCGCCGGAACGGCGGAGTCGGGTGACCTGTGCCATGCCGCCATGCTGTTCGTGGGGCCGCATGCGGCGAAGAGCGGAGTCCTCACCGCGATCGACCGCGTGCGCGAACGCTGCCCCGGAATAGCGTTCATGGTGTTCATGCTGTCGAGCGACAGCTGGGAAGTGCTCAACTACATTGCGGGCAAGGGTAATCCGCACTACGCCATCCCGCAGGGGACCCGGCTTCTCTCGGAGTGGGAGGGCCAGTGGACCGAGGGTTTCCGGTGGTGCGCCGAAGCACTGAAGGGGATCAAGGAATCTCTTGTGGAGGGTCCGATCCTGGGGGTCGGGTGCCTGCTGGTGGCGTGCGAGGAGGGAACCTTCTTCCTTTCCAAGAGGGAGTGGAAGAACGGCGATCAGAAATACGGCACCTTCGGCGGCCCGCTGGATTCGGACGCGAACATCACCGGCGTCATCCTCCGGCACGGCAAGGAGCGCTTTCACCTGGACGACGAATCCGTGTTCACCCCCGGACCGCTGCTCGCCTGCACCAACATGCGGCGCGGCGGAAAGAATCACTACGTGGACATGACGTTCCTCTTCACCGTACAGAGAGAATCACGGCTGAGGAGGGGCGACGATTTCGACTGGTACGACGTCGCACAGATGGAAGAGTTCTGGCGCGAGGGCAAACTCTACCTTCCGGTGGCCAACGCCTTTCTCCGCTATTGCGCACTGGAAGCCTACGGAAGGCTGGGAAGCGCCCTCTTGCTGCCGGCGGCCATTTCCTGGATACAGCCCCATTTCACGCACAGCGTGGCACTGCCCACCGACAAGCTGCTGGATATCGCCAAGCTGCTCGGCCCCCAGACGAACGGGGAAGGCAGCGCGGCAGGCGTCGGTGGCTGCCCCGAGTTGTGGCCGCTCTTCTTCGAGACGCCGTGATCCCCGCCGTGCTGCTGGTGGGGCCGCCCGCCGCAGGCAAGAGCACCGTCGCCGCCCGCCTCGGCGCCCTGCTCACCGGCCGCGACGTGCGGCTGCTGCAACTGGACACCGTGCACCGCGAATTGTGCCCGCCGGATGTGGAGGGCCGGGGCTATCACTACGAGCAGGGGATGCTCATCCTCGATGACCGCCCGCGCCTGGTCGCCGAGGCGCTGGCGGCCTTCGACGGCGCGCTGGCCGAAAGCGCCAAAGCGGGCAACGGCGCCTTGGCGCTGGTGGAGTTCTCCTCCTCCGACTACCGCGCCACCTTGTCCGCGCTTCCCTCGCTGCGCCGCTACACCACCTACGCACTGCACGTCACCGCGCCGCGAGCGACGCTGTTGCGGCGCAACGCGCTGCGCCCCGAGGCCATCCGGGTACCGGAGGTATTCCTGCGGGCCGCAGCCCGGGCGGATGCGTCGGAGGTGGCCGCCCGCGTCGGCCGGGACCGCTTCGCCGAGGTGGCCAACACCGCGCAGGCGGCCCCCGATCAGCTCGACCCGCTGCTGGAACGCTGCCTGGGCCGGTGGGGGCTGCGCTGACCTGCTGAACCGCGCACTGCCCTCACCCGGCGATGATGCGGCGCCGGGCCGCCAGGATCGCCGCCCCGAACAGGAAGATGCTCGTCAGCAGGCACACCAGCCACACCCCGGTGTCCCAGACACCGGGCAGCGCATCGGGGCGGAAGGCGGAGACCCTGGCCGTGCCCGCCAGCGCCGCGAAGTACAGGCGCACCACCATCACCAGCGTGCCGCGCGGCGAGTCGTCGGCCAGCATGCCGATCGAGCGCAGCAGCAGCGCCCCGCACAGGCAGATGACCAACTGGGCGACGAGCGGCGCCAGCACGCTCTGCCCGTAGTGGATGGGCCGCAGGATCTCCAGGACGATCCGGTCGGCGCTGCGGCGGGGCAGGGCTTTGCGCCGGTAGTCCAGTTCCGCCCGGCGTGCGGTCATCCGTATCTGCGCGTGGTCGTGGCCGTCTTCCACCTGGCGCAGCAGGGCACCCCAGTACAGGGCGAGATCGCGGTCCTCGCCGGGCCGGTCCATGGCCCGGGCCCGTTTGATGCCGTCGGCGGCGCTGCGGCCCGCCCAGAAGGACACGTGGGCGGCCTTCTTCAGGGCGGACAGGGAGTGCGGGCGCAGTTCGAAGGCGTTGACGGCGGAGAGTTCGGCGTCCTCGACCGACTCCACCCCGGCGATGACCAGCCCCTGGTCCCCGGCTCCGTCCACCCGGCAGCCGCCGTCCACCCTCAGGGCGTGCACGGTTCCGGTGGCCCCGACGACCCGCCCCTTCTCCCGCACGGACAGCCGCAGGCCGTCCTCGAAGAGGGGGGCATCGAGCACGCCGCCCTCGACGCCGAGCTGTCCGGGGCCTGCGAAGGCGACAGCGCCTGCGGGGGTGAATCCTTCCCCCTGCGTCCCGTCCAGCAGCAGCCGGGTGCCGGCGCCGAGGACTACTTGCCGCACCCCGACGAGCGTGCCGGCACGCAGGGTGGCCTCCGGATGGTCCTTGGCGGGGGTCAGGGTGAGCAGCGCGCCGTGGACCTCGTCGGCGGTCAGTTCCCCGGCCGGCGCAAGGTCCCCTCCGCCGAAGGTCACCCTGGCGGCATGCAGGGGTACGTCCAGGGCCGCCCGGCCGGTGATCTCCAGAGCGGCGAGGGGCGCCTCGCAGCCGTGCAGGGCTGCCAGCGTGCTGCCAGAGCCCAGCGCCAGGGTGCCCGGCCAGTACTGCAGCTCCGCCTCGACGCCCACCAGCATCAGCCGCATGCCCTGGTGCGCCGCGGACTTGGGCAGCACGACGGAGAGTCGGGCGGCTGCCCCCGCGCCGCCGCCCGGCGCGCGCTCCAGGCTTACGTCGGCCAGCGGCTCGGGGACGTAGAGCCTGCGCACACCCGGCCCCACCAGCAGGCGCACCCGGCCGCCGGGTCCGGCCGCGGGCCGCAGGTCATAGGCGGGCTGGGGCCCGAATTGACTGGGCGTCACCACAGCGGCCCCGGCCACCACTTCACAGTCCACGTCGCTGTTCCCCCTCGACTGCCGCCCGCCGTCGCTCGTAGCGCGGAAACCACCATTCGTTGGCGGCGAAATGCAGAGAATTCACCACCACGATCGCCGGCGCGACGATCGCCACCGTTCTGGGCAGGGCCGGCTCCAGCATCAGCGCGAGGATGATGGCGGTGATGCCGTTCTGCTGTCCGCAGGCCAGCAGAACGCGATCGACGCGTTCCAGGCGCCGCGCGACCAGCAACCCCACCACGCCCTGCGCGGCGAAGGCCGCGCAACCCAGCACCAGACCGCGCCACAGATCGACGCCCAGCACCAGCAGCAGTCCCAGACAGAACGAGGCCGCCACGAACGCGCCCCGCACGGCCCGCCCGAGCCAAGCTCCCAGCCGCGGACGGTAGAAGAGCCCGATGGCGGCAAGTCCCAGCAGCAGCGAGTAGCGCACGGCGGCCGCCAGGAACACCAGCAGCAGCACGACCTCGACGACGTGCAGGGCCACAGCCCGGCGACGCGGTGGCGGCTGCGCCCTGCTCCTGCGTGCCGCGCGCAGGGCGCGGTGCGCCGCCACCGCGATCACCACGAGGACCGCGTTGGCGGCCAGTTCCAGGGCGTAGGTGCCCGTGTCGGTGCGCAGCGGGGAGGCGACCTGTTCCGCGAAGGTGAACCCGGCGACGTAGGCGGCAAGGAGTACGGTCACCGGGTCGTCGAAGGAGGCCCAGATCGCCAGGACCGCCCGGCCCCGCTGCGAGAGGCGGGAGCGGTCAAGGAGCGCGGAGACGGCCAGCGGGTCGATCTGCGCCATGACGACGGCCAGCAGCAGATACGCCGGGTCCGCCACGACGCCCCACAGGACGCCTGCGATCAGCGCGGCCTTGAGCACCACCCCGGCGGTGACCGCGGTCAGCACGGTCGGCAGGTCGTCGCGCACCTCCTGCCACGCCACGTCGTACGTGCTGCCGTAC
>NZ_JBNNJZ010000610.1:0-4692 GCF_050270335.1 Streptomyces sp. NPDC059900 | reverse complement strand
AACGCCTTCGAGGTGCGCGGGCCGCTGAGGTGGATCCGCTCACCCGGCGCAGCGCGGTAGGCCCATGTCGTTCCCACGCCCACCCCGTGCTTGACGAAGTCCACGTCCAGCTCGCCGGTCTTGGGGTCCCACCGGCGGACCGTGTAGGCCCGCGACAGGGGGCGGGGGTCCTTGGGCACGATCAGCTTCGCCTCGCCCTGGACCGGGAGTACCGGCTCGCTCTGCCCCGGGTAGGGAAAGTAGAGCGCGAGGTCGTCGTCGAAACCCGGGGAGTCGAAGGCAGGCCGCGCGAAGCCGTCCGCCGTGGTGAACGCGCCCAGTTGTGCGCCGCCAAGCGTGACCCGCCGCATCCCCGGGGTGAGGTCGACGATCCGGACCACCTCGACCGCACGCAGGGTCGGCGGGTGCACGGTGAGTCGGCGCGAGGTCTTGGGCATACGGGGAAACCGAACTTTCTCATCGCTTCGAGGGCAGGAGCCGCACGCCGGCATCGGGGAGGCGCGCTCCGGGTAAGGTTAGGGGAACCTTACCTGGGAAGGTGTGCGCAGACTGCCGTGCAGTTAGGACATACGGTGAGGGCATGACCGTGCCCTCACCGCTCGCCGCCGGTGCCAGCCGCCCTCCGACGGTTCCGGGCGCGCGGTGGAGTCCGGCGGACGCGCCTGTGCGACCGCTGCTGCTGTGGGTGCGCACCGGCACTGCGCACGTGCGCCTCGACGACGAGCCGACCCTCCACCTCAAGGCCGGTGAAGGCGCCTGGATTCCAGCGGACGACCGGGCCGGGATTCCCGCAGACGGCCGGGCGCAGCGGGCGATCACCACCGAGCCGGGCACGGTCGCCTTCCCGTTGTGCCCCCACGCCGGCGTCGGCGCCCGGGGGCTGCCCGAACTGACACGGTTCGACGTTCCCGGCGACTGGCAGGATTGGTTGATCCAGCTCTTCAACCTTCAGGTCACTCCGTTCAACGGCCACGGATACTCCCCCGAGGCGATCGCCGACCTCCTTCGGCGCCCCGGCGCGCGCCCGCCGACGCCCTCGGGACTCGCGCACGACCCGGGCCCCAAGGGCGTCTCCTCGCCCGCGATGCCGCGAGCCCGTGGCGCCAGAGCCGTCGCCGAGGAACTGGTGCGCGACCCCGGACTCGACCTCACCGTCGAGCGATGGGCATCGCGGGTGCTCTCCAGCGCACGCACCCTTCGCCGTGACTTCCTCGCCGACACCGGACTTACCTTCGAACAGTGGCGGCTGCACTGCCGGCTCGGCGCCGCCGCGGAGTTCCTCGCCGCCGGTTACGACGTGGACCAGGTGGCCGCCCTGGTGGGCTTCGCCAGCCGCAACGGCCTCACCCGGGCCTTCAAGGGACGGTTCGGACTGACCCCCCACGAGTTCGGACGCAGGCTCTTCGCCCGACCCGGCGCCGGTGGGCTGACCCAACGGGCGGCGGCGGCACGGCAGACCGACGACCTGATCCGGATGATGCGCGAGACAGACACACCCGCCGCGCCCGAGATGCTGCCCCCGGCCAACACGCCCTCACACACCAACGACATCCACGTCCTGAGCTGGATGTACCGGGGCAGCGGGTACCTGGACATCGGCGACCAGCGCTACGAGCGGGAACGAGGGGTGGCAACCTGGATCCCGGCACATCTGGAGCATGTCACCGGCCTCCGCGAGAACTCCGTCTCCCTGCCGCTGGGCAACGCGAGCACCGCCGACCTCCAGCTGACCGCGCCGCTGCAGGTGCGCTTCTCGCCCGCGTGGGACGACTACTTGATGTTCTGCTCGATCAGCGCCCGGTCCGCTCTGCGCCCCGACGACCACAACCCTCGCCACATCCTCGACCTGTTCGCGGAACAGGTCACCGCGCAGCGAGCGCTGTCGGTGCCGATGCCCACCGATCCACGCGCACGTGCTGTCGCGATGGAGTGCCTGCGCCGCATCGGCGAGCCTGGCGGGGCTCATGATGTCGAGGCCGGCAGGACGCAGGATGCCGATATCCGCGCCGAGATCCACCGCGCTTTCCGCGACGAGACAGGCATGACACTGGGCCGCTGGCGCTACGCGGCCCGCATGCGCATCGCCCGCGACCTGCTCGCCGGGGGCGCCCCGCCCAGCACCGTCGCGCGCCGGATCGGGTACGCCCACCTCCCCACATTCAGTGCCGCCTTCTCCCGCTTCCACGGACTCTCCCCTCGCGAGTACCAGGACCGCGAGGCGGCCAAGAGCCGGTGAGAGGACGTTCAACCCCGAACCGCCGGCCGACCAACGCACCTCCTCCGCCAAGAGACTCGCCGTCCGCTCACAGTGGCCTTCCGCCCCGCCCAAGACGTAAGCGGCCCTGCCCAGAGGGCCGGGCTGCGCCCGCGGGGATCGTCACCGGCGTCGGCGCCACCAGCGACCCAGCAGGGAGAGGGCGTTTCCGCAAGGACCGCGGAGTGTGTCAGCTGGGCCATCAAGTGCCGGTACACGAGGGGCCCTTGCGAAGTCCGTCGCGGCCGCGAGGGCGGCCCGGTCGGCGTCCTGCCCCCGGAGCAGGTCGACCGAGGCCTGCGCAAGACGGGAGTAGACAGTGTCTACGGCCGGTGGTAGACACTGTCCATGACTGATGAGGCCTCCCTTCGGGAGCGGTTGATCGATGTGGGGGTCGACCTCGTGCTGACCGAGGGCTCCGCGTCCGTGGGCCTGAGGGAGATAGCCCGTCGAGCGGGAGTGTCGCACGGGGCGCCGCGTCGGTACTTCCCCACGCACCACGCGCTGCTGTCGGCTGTCGCCCGTCGCGGTTTCGAGGACCTCGGAGCCCGATTCGCGACCGAGGTCGCCGGCACGACCACACCGCGCGGCGAGCTGGAGGCCCTCGCGCGCACGTACGTCGGGTACGCGGCTGAACGCCGCGGCATGTTCGAGCTCATGTGGCGGCACGACCTGCTCGACAGCACGCCGCAGCCATCGGACCAACCGCGGCTGCGCGAGGCGACCCTCCCGCTGTTCGAACACATCACCGAACTCGTCGCCCGGTGCCGATCGGAGTGGGCTGCCACGCAACGCACCGGCGGGCCGGACGCGGCCGTACCGCCGCCCGCCGTGGCCGCCGCCGCCCTGTGGTCGAACCTGCACGGCATCGCCCAGCTGTGGACCTGGGGCAGCCTGCAACTCGCCCTGGGGGCGCCGCCGCTGGGCTGTGACCCCGGCGACGACCAACGCGAGCGACTCATCACGGCAGTGCTGGACGCCCACCTCGGCCCGGTGACCTCATGACAGCGCTCCTGCAGCGGCATCTCGCACTTCTGGCCAGCGTGGCCGGCGCCATGATCGTCGCACTGGACGGCACCATCCTGCTCGTGGCACAGCCCAGCCTGCAGCGGGATCTCGGCGCGAGCACGGCGCAGATCCAGTGGACGAGCACCGGCTATCTGGTGGCGGTGGCCGCGTTGCTCGTCATCGCCGGACGTCTCGGGGATCGTTACGGGCATCCTCGCCTCCTGCTCGTCGGCGTCCTCGGCTTCGGGGCCGCCTCCGCCGGGATCGCGCTCGCGCCGACCGTCGGCTGGGTGATCGTCCTGCGCGCGATGCAGGGCGGGTTCGGCGCGCTCCTGCAGCCCGCGACGCTCGCGCTGCTGCGGCTGGCCTATCCCGCAGACCGGCTCGGCACGCCCATCGCCATCCGCACCGGCGCGATCGCGGTGGCGGCGGTGTCCGGTCCGATCCTCGGCGGTGTACTCGTGGCGCATCTGGGCTGGCGCGCCGTGTTCTGGGTCAACGTTCCTGTCGCGTTGGTCATCGCCGCTCTCGCCCTCGCCCTGCGAACGCCGGCACCGGAACGAGCCAACTCCTCGCGGCTCAACCTCACCGGTGCCGCCCTGCTCGCGATCGCACTCGCAGTCCTGGTTCACACCCTGGCCAACGCACCCGCACGGGGGTGGACCGCCTTGCCGACGCTGCTCGAACTCCTTGCCGTCATCGGTATCGCAGCGGTACTGGCCCGGCACGAGCGCCGCACCACGAACCCCATCGTTCCGCCGGCCGTAGCGCGGTCCGCGCCCGTGACGGCGTCGATGGCACTCCTGCTGGTCACCACCGCCGGCCTGTTCGGCGCACTGTTCAGGGCCACGTTCTACCTCCAGGACATACTCGGCCTCGACCCCCTCGCCAGCGGTCTGCGCGTCCTTCCGCTGACCGCGCTCATGGTCCTCGGTGCACCAGCCGCGGTCGCCGCGCTGCGCCGCTACGGTGCGCGGCGCACCGCGATCGCCGGCACGGCCCTCGTCGCGGCCGGCATCGCGGGGCTGGCCCGGATCGGTCCGGCCAGCCCGTGGCCGGCCATGACCGCAGCCTTCGCCGTCATCGGTGCCGGGTTCGCCACAGTGATGGTCACTGCCACCGGCGCCGTCGTCGGCGACGCCCCGCCCGGGTACGCCGGGGTCGTCGGCGGGCTCAAGCAGACCGCCATGAACATCGGGCCGACCCTCGGCATCGCCGTCGCGGCCAGCACGACCGGATCCGCTGCTCCCACGCTGAGCCCTGCCCTGCTGGTCCTGGCCGCACTCGCCGCGCTCGGCCTGCTGCCCGCGTCACAACTCCCCCCTCGCCCGGCACACCAGGAAGCACGCGACACGACCTCCGCGCAGCCGGCGCAAGGACCAACACCGCAGGCAACACCCGCTCCACGCACAAACAACAGGCCCTCGGGC
>NZ_JBNNJZ010000609.1:0-4713 GCF_050270335.1 Streptomyces sp. NPDC059900 | reverse complement strand
GTTGTCACCAAATTCGTCTTCCACAGTGGCGCGGCCCGCAACCGCGTCGAAGTCCGTCGCAGTCGATGCCACCCGCCAGTCGGTGCCCGCGCCATTGTCCAGTGAGGTCCAGGTCTTGGTGTGAGTAATGCCGGTGAAGTTGGCCGTTATCGTGCCCCAGTCCCGGACCTTCTTCGCGGTTTCGTGACGCCAGGGCCGGTTCACCGTCTTGTCAAGGATTTTGCCGCCCGGGCCGGAGTAGGTGACGGTCTTGTAAGCGGTTCCCTCAGCCGACTGGTGATCGGTAATCGGGTCGCCCTCGCCGCTGCCCAGACTGACCGAGACACTCTTGGTGCCGCCAGAGGGGTCCTTGCGGTCGCCGTCCATGCCGCGCAGGAAGTAGGAGTCTTCCTGTGACTTGAGCGCGTCGGCACCGCCCTGGCCGCCGCTCTTGACCCGGACGTGGCCGTAGCCGCGCCACTGGGACCAGGTCTTGAACTTCTTCTTGGTCAGGCCGTCGTCATCGTCGTAGTGCCAGGCCGCGTCGCCCAGGTACTCGTACGTGGTCAGGCCGTCAGCCGCGCCCCCGGTGCGGTCCTTGGTGGTGGTGGAGGTGACGACGTACTTGTTGAACCATTGGCGCTCGGGGTCGTCTGTGCTGGAGCCTCCGATGTATTGCGGGAAGCACCGCGTGGCGTTGGACTGCGGGGTAGGCAGTGAGTCCCATTTACAGGCCGGGGCTGAGTAGTCAACGGCGATCTGGCCGCTGGTCTCGTCGGAGACCCCGGACAGGCGGGCCTTGATGAACGGCGCGTATCCGTCGCCCGTCTTGTCCAAACGGTTGGCGAGCTGGGTGTAGGCGAAGGTGGTTTTCGGCAGCGTCACCGCGGGCTCGGCCGTGTGTCCAGTGCGCTGCACGGAGTCGAGGAGCAGCTGGTAGTCGACGTCCGCCATGCCCCACCGATGGCCCAGCTTCCAGGAGTCCACCTTGCTGTAGGCGTCGCCGTTGAGGATCTGGGTGGTGACGCCGGTCAGTCGCTTGCGGGTGAAGAAGGTCGGGGACAGGCGGCCCTGGTCACAGTCCGCGGCCTCCGGGCAGTTCATGTCCCAGGGCGTGTCGTACCAGTAGTAGGCGTCCTTGCTGATGTCCGAGCAGTCGGTCTTGCTGTCGGGGAGGCAACGTTCGGATGTGGCGAAGTCGACCTTGGCCAGCGGCTTGCCGCCGTACATGGCCGAGGACTTCAGTCCGTACTCGACCCTGTTGAGCGAACCGCCGCGGGTGTAACGGGTGTTGTCCTTGGCCTCGAGGTTGCGACCGTAGGAGTTCTTCTCCTGGTCGTAGTAGTACGCCATCGCATTGCCACGCGGGTCGACCACGTAGTCGAGGTTCCAGCGCCAGGCCTGCTGGCACCAGGAGTCGGCGAAGGACGCCTTGTGGCAGGGCTCGTCGGCGTTGTTGCCGAAGACCGGGGCCGTCCAGGTTGAACCGGTCGTGGCCTTGCCGTCTGCCCAGCCGGGCAGCCGGTTGTAGCCGAAGTAGTAGCGCACGCCCTGCGAGTCGGTCAGACGCCAGTACTCGCCGTCGTTGTCGCCGTTGCCGCGATCGGTCGATGCCAGCTTCTTGATGCGGCTGCCGTCGTCCTGCTGGAACTTGAATTCGCCGTCTCCGGCCGGAACCAGTTCGCCGCCCTTGCCGTTGAAGGTGATGAACGCATTGTCGTGGTCCCAGCACTGGTCGCCGGGCTTGTTGCCGTCCGCGTTCTTCTCTCCGTCGTCGGCGCACGCCTGGTAGCGGCGTTCGATGTAGCCAGACCACAGGTCGAAGCCGTCGCCAACCCAGGAGGACTGGTTGTTCGTCGACCCGGTCCGCCCGTCGATCGACGCGGAGGAGTAGGACAGGCCCACTTCCGGCTTCAGCTCACCGGGCACCTGAGGCACCGGCATGTCGTATGACCAGGTGAAGTCGCCAGTTCGCAGGTCTGTCTGCGAGGTGGCGGACGGCGAAAGAGTGGTGGCCTTGAAGTCGCCGCTGCCGCTCTCTTCTTCCGCGACGGCAGCCAGCACGGTCGGCCCTGCCGCGCGCACGTTCACCGCGTCCGCGGTCAGGGTCTGCTTCTCCGTGTCGTTGACGGTCGCCACTGGTTGCGCGGCCCGGCATTGCTCCTTGTTGGGGGTGTCCAGGACGCATGCGGGTAGCTGTACCAAGCTCAGCCGTGACGCGTAGCCACCGCCATAGGCCTCGGCGAAGCCGGAATAGTCGACGGCCGTCCGGACCTTGCCCGCCCTGTCCCCCTTGGCGTCCCCGGCCTCGAGCGCGAACACCACGCCTCTCACGCCGGCCCGCTTAGCCGTCTTCTGGTCCACAACCCGCGCAGTGACGTCACCCTGCGCGATCGAGTTGGTGGCTGTCCCGGGAGTGCGGCCCGCGCGCTTCGCAAGGGCCGCCTTTGGCGCACCCAGGGACAGCGGAAGCCCCGTGGCCTTGGCAGGCTTCACTGCCTTTTTGTCCGAAGGCTCCGGTATGGCCACCACGGCGGAGCCAGCCTTCGGCCAGGCTGCCTTCGGCGTATTCGGCGGAGTCTTGGGCCCCTTGGTCAGCGTGCGCGGCTCAGCCGTGACACCGTCCGTGCCCTTGACCGGTTTCTCGGCCGCCGGAAGGCTCGGCCATCCGCTAGTGTCCGCCGTCGCGGACGGTGCGCTCACTGCTTGCAGCAGCGTCCCCACCAGGGCGGCGGACACCATTAGGGCCGTCCTTCGCCGCAGCGCGCCGACCTGGCGGCGCGGTCTCTTCATGCCGTTCATCTTCAGGAATCAGTCCTTCGCAGCAACACCAGCCCACGCGGCAGCGCACCGTGGCGTTGAGAGGTCAGTAAGAAGTACGTCTCGTGGCGGGTTTGCCGGGAGAGTTCTGATGGCTCTCCCGGCACACCTCGGGTCAGCTGTCGCCCGGTATGTCGGTGGGGATGTCGAACATGGAGCCGGCCAGCTTTTCGATCTGTGCGTCGCTCAGGGCGCCCTGGAAGGTCCACACGTCGTCGACGGCGCCGGCGAAGTACGTTCCCGCTGTGTCCCCCTTGGCCTTGCCGACCTGGAGAGTTTTGGCGGCCCTGAAGGCCACCGCGTTGTCGGCCCAAGCGATCAGGTCCTGGCAGGCGGTGTCATCTCCAGCACCGTCACCGTCCGCATCGCCGCAGGCGACTTCCTGCAGTATTCCGTTGACGTAGAGGCGGGCTTCCTTGGCGAAACCGTCGTAGACAACCGCGAGGTGGTTCCAATCCGTGGCGTTGAAGAACTCGGTGTTGCTCACCTGGGTGACCGTGGCATCCGTGCTGTCCTTGGCGGGGAGCGTCAGCTCCCAGCGGCCCAGCCCCTGGGGGTCCTTGGCATCCGGCTGGAAGCGGACCTCGAAGGCACTGCGGACGGCCCCTTCGGCGCTGACCAGGGCCATACCGTGATCCGGGATGGCGGCGGCCTGGGCCCATGCCGTGACGGTGAAGCTGGCGCTGGTATCGACGGGCATTGTGCTGGTGGCCGCGTACGCGTCCGTGCCGTTCAGCTGCAGCCCTCCGAAGCCGATCATTCCGTCGCCCTGCTGCGCGCCTCCGTACAGGTTCATGGGGCGCTTCTCCGCGGAGAGGTCCGGTGAGGTGACGGGAGTGGTGGTACTGGTCTCCTCGAAGTTCCAGCGGCCCTTGACCAGCGGGCGCTGCTTGAACATCTGCTGGACTTCCTCGGCCGAGACCGGGCGGTCCAGCAGGCGCACGTCGTCGATGCTGCCCGGGAAGTGGTTCTTGACCTCACCGCTGTAGCTGCCTGCGCCCAGGTACATGGACTGGTCGGCATAGAAGGCGCCGGCCAGTGGTACCGATCCGGCCCTGGCGCCGTTGACGTACAGCGTGAGGGTGTTGGCGACCGTGTCGTGCACGCCCACCAGCTGTACCCACTCGCCCACGTAGGCACTGGCCCCGTCGGGTTGCATGGCGCGGATCGGGGTGGCATCCGCTGCGTCGGCGGAGTACTGGTTTACCGCCCACCGGTTATAGGTGGCGGAGTAGTACAGCTCGAATCCGGGGCGATCCTTTCCTGCCTGCGCGGCGATGACCGCCGCCCCGGATGGCTTCTTGTCCAGCTTGGCCCAGGCGGACACGGTGAAGCTGCGCGAAGTGTTCAGATGCGGTCCGTTGGTCTGGCCGATCTTTGCGTAGCCGTTGGTGCCGTTGAACGTGACGGCCTGGCCCGCGATGCCAGCGGCACCGGTGGTGACACCTCCGTTGTACTTGGCAGGCAGCACGCCGCCGTGTCCGGAGATTTCCTTGGCATCGGCTGCTTCGTTGAGGTCGAAGATGGCCAGTGCGGGGCGCCCGGGATCGCCGACCGTCTGCTGTGCGTGCAGCTTGTCGATTTCGTCTTGCGCCAGCGGCTTGTCGAACAGCTGGAGGTTGTCGACAGTTCCGGGGAAGAACGCCGAGGGGGCACCGTTGTAGGAGGCGGCTCCGAGTTGGAGGCCGCGGCGGGCCTCCCACGGGCTGTCGTAAGCGGTCTGCCCCACCAGCTTGCCGTCGACGAACAGCTCTAGCACGTCGCGCACCGAGTCGTAAGACCCGGCCAGGTGCGTCCACTTGTCCGGCACGACGCCGCCGGGTCGATCGGCCATCGCGCGGACAATGCCAGCATCGGCCGTATCGGACTTGTACTGGTTGAACGCCCACCGGTCATACGTCTTGGAGTAGTACC
>NZ_JBNNJZ010000608.1:0-4716 GCF_050270335.1 Streptomyces sp. NPDC059900 | reverse complement strand
GTACGTGAACTCTTCGAAGGCTGGGGCGAGTCGGGGGCGGCGCGATGAGGCGGCAGCGGCACGTGGACGTCCTGGTCGTGGGCGGGGGCCCCGCGGGACTCGCCGCGGCGGCCCGTCTCTCCGCCGCGGGCGCGGGCACCGTGGAGGTCCTCGAACGGGAGGCGCGGGCCGGCGGAGTGCCGCGCCACTGCCACCACCGGGGGTTCGGGCGCTGGGGAGTGACGGGACCGCAGTACGCGGAGAGCCTCGTCGAAGCCGCGCTGGGCGCCGGAGCGGCGGTACGGACCGGCGTCACCGCCACCGGGTGGGACGGTCCGCTCTCGCTGGACACGACGGGACCGCACGGCCTCGAACGGATCACCGCCCGCGCCGTGGTCCTGGCCACGGGCGCACGGGAGAGGCCGCGGACGGCACGCCTGGTGCCGGGCACACGACCGGCGGGCGTGTTCACCACCGGGGAACTCCAGCAGGCGATCCACCTCTACGGACAGGAGATCGGCAGCCGGGCGGTCGTCGTGGGCGCGGAGCCGGTCAGCTACGAGGCGCTGGGGGCGCTGCGGCGCGCGGGGGTGCAGGTCGCCGCGCTCGTCACGCAGGAGGCGCGGGCCCAGGCGGGCCGGGCGCGGGCCACGGCGGCCCGGCTCGGCATCGGCAGGGTCCCGCTGGTGACCGGGGCCGTGGTGGCAGAACTCCGGGGCCACGGACGGCTTTCGGGGGTACGGCTGCGGCACCGCGACGGACGGCAGGGCCTGCTCGCCTGCGACACGGTGGTGTTCACCGGCGACTTCGTGCCCGACCACGAACTGGCCCGCCGCGGCGGCGTGCTCCTGGACCCCGGAACACGCGGCCCCGCGGTGGACGGCTCCTTCCGCACGGCCTCGCCCGGCGTCTTCGCCGCGGGCAACGGGGTGCACGCGGTGGAGCCGGCGCGCGTGGCCGCCGGGGAGGGCGAGCGGGTCGCGGCGTCGGTACGGGCCTGGCTGGACAACGCGGGATGGCCTGCCGACGCCGTACCGCTGCTGGCCGACACCCCCCTGTGCTGGGTGGCCCCGAACCGCCTCACCCCGAACGCACCGGAACCCCGCTTCATCCTGCGCACGACACAACCCCTGGCCCGCCCCGTCCTGGAGGTCACCCAGAACGGCCGCCACCTGTTCCGCCAGCGGATCCGCCGCCGGGTACTGCCGAACCAGGGGCTGTACCTGGAGGGCGGCTGGACGGGGCGGGTGGACGCGGAGGGGGGAGCGGTGAGGGTGGGCGTGGGCTAGGCCTGCCAGGCCGGGCGGGGGATCTCTCAGCCCGTCCGGCGTTTGAGGACGAACTCGGCGAAGCCGGTGATGACGGCGCCCAAGGGCTGACGGCTCTTCCCCGCAGCGCGACCTGCCCGTACACTCCAAAACTAGCACTGCTAATTAACGTCGAGCGCTCACCCGCAGAGACGACGACCGCAAACGATCCGGAGCCGTATCGTGCGCCCAGTCCACTTCGCCGCAGCCCGCCGCACCCCCATCGGCAAACTCCGCGGTACCCTCTCCACCGTCCGCCCGGACGACCTCGCCGCCACGGTCGTACGCGGCCTCCTCGCGGGCACGCCGGAGCTGGACCCCGCCCGGATCGACGACATCTACTGGGGCGCCGCCAACCAGGCGGGCGAGGACAACCGCAACGTGGCCCGCATGGCCGCCCTCCTCGCGGGCCTCCCGGAATCCGTCCCCGGCGCCACGGTGAACCGGCTCTGCGCCTCCGGCATGGAAGCCGTCACCGCCGCCGCCCGCACCATCGCGTCCGGCGAAGCCGACATCGTCCTCGCGGGCGGCTCCGAGTCGATGAGCCGCGCCCCCTTCGTCCTGCCCCGCCCCGACGAAGCGCTGCCGCACAAGATGGAGACCGCCGACACCCGCCTCGGGTGGCGCCTGGTCAACCCCGCGATGAAGGACCTGCACGGCGTCCTCGCCATGGGAGAGACCGCCGAGGAAGTCGCCGAGCGCTACGGAGTGACCCGCGAGCGCCAGGACACCTTCGCCCTGCGCAGCCACCAGCGCGCCGCCGAAGCCCGCAAGAACGGCCACTTCGACGACGAGATCCTCCCCGTCACGCGGCCCGACGGCACCACCGTCGACCTCGACGAATGCATCCGTGAGGACACCTCGTACGAGAAGCTGAGCGGCCTGCGCCCCGTCTTCCGCAAGGACGGCACCGTCACCGCGGGCAACGCCTCGCCGATGAACGACGGCGCGGCCGGACTCCTCCTGGTCAGCGAGGAAGCCCTGAACGACCTCGGCCTCGAATCCCTGGGCCGGTACGCCGCCGGCGCCTCCGCCGGTGTGCACCCGGACGTCATGGGCATCGGCCCCGTCCCCGCCACCCGCAAGGCGCTCGCCCGCGTCGGCTGGGACATCGGCGACCTCCAGGAGGCCGAGTTCAACGAGGCGTTCGCGGCCCAGGCCCTGGCCTGCGTCGACGCCCTCGGCATCGACCCCGAGCTGGTGAACCCGACCGGCGGCGCCATCGCCATCGGCCACCCCCTCGGCTGCTCCGGCGCCCGCATCCTCACCACCCTCCTGCACCGCATGCGCCGCACCGGCGCGGCCCGCGGCCTCGCCACGATGTGCGTGGGCGTCGGCCAGGGCAGCGCGCTGCTCGTCGAACGCGGCTGATCTCTGCCCCTCCCCGCAAGGCCGCACGAAACGCGTGGCCGCACACGAAAAGCACGACCGCACAAAACGCAAGGAACGCAAGAAAACGGAGCACCACCCATGGCCACGCTGTCCCTCGCCGCGATCCTCGCCGAGCCCGCCCGCCGCCGCCCGGACCACACCGCCCTCGTCGAGGGCGAACTGCGGCTCACCTTCGCCGAGTTGTGGGAGCAGGCCCGCACTCAGGCGGCGGCACTCGTGGAACTCGGGGTCCGGCCGGGGGACCGCGTGGCCCTGATGGCGCCCAACACCGCCGAGTTCCCGCGCGCCTACTACGCGATCCTCGCCGCGGGCGGCGTCGTCGTCCCCGTACACCTCCTGCTCTCGGCCGAAGAGGTCGAGCACGTCCTGCGGGACAGCGGCGCCACCCTGCTCCTGTGCCACCCCGCGCAGGCCGAAACGGGCAAGGCCGCCGCCACCGCCACCGGCGTACGGATGCTGACCCTCGGCGGGGACGGCGAGCTGGAGACCCTGGCGCACACGGCCGACCCGCTGTCCGGCTATGCCTCACGTGACGCCGACGACCCCGCCGTCGTGTTCTACACCAGCGGCACCACGGGCGTCCCCAAGGGAGCCGTGCTCAGCCACCTCAACCTGGTGATGAACGCGACGGTCTGCGCCTTCGACGCCCACGACGTGCACCGCGACGACATCGCGCTCGGCGCGCTCCCGCTCTTCCACGCCTTCGGCCAGACCGTCTCCATGAACGCCACCTGGCGCGCGGGCGCCACCCTCGTGCTGCTGCCGCGCTTCGATGCCGCGCGGGCCGTCGAACTGATGGCGGCGGAGGGCGTCAACACCTTCCACGGGGTGCCGACGATGTACGTGAACCTCGTGGCCGCGGCGGCCACGGCCGCCGACCTGCCCGCCCTGCGGCTCGCGGTTTCCGGCGGAGCCTCGCTGCCCGTGGCCGTACTGGAACGCTTCGAGGAGGCCTTCGGCGTACCGGTCTACGAGGGATACGGGCTCTCCGAGACCTCGCCCACCGCCTCCGTGAACCAGCCCGTCTTCGGGACAAAGGCGGGCAGCATCGGCCACCCGCTGTGGGGCGTGGACGTGGAGATCGCCCGCGCCGAGGTCGAGGGCCGGATCGAGCTGCTGCCCGCCGGGGAACTGGGGGAGGTCGTGGTCCGGGGCCACAATGTCTTCTCCGGTTACCTGGGGCGCCCGGAGGCCACCGCCGAGGCCGTCGTCGACGGCTGGTTCCGCACCGGGGACCTCGGCACCAAGGACGCCGACGGGTTCCTGGCCATCGTCGACCGCAAGAAGGACGTCATCATCCGCGGCGGCTTCAACGTCTACCCCCGCGAGGTCGAGGAGGTGCTGATGCGCCACCCTGACGTCGCGCACGTCGCCGTGATCGCCCTGCCCGACGACGTGCACGGCGAGGAGATCTGCGCCGTCGTCGTCGCGGCGCCCGGCTCGGCCCCCGACGCCGCGCGGCTCACCGAGTGGTCCAAGGAGCACCTGGGCCGCCACAAGTACCCGCGCCGGGTGGAATTCACCGCCGAGCTGCCGCTCGGCCCCAGCATGAAGATCCTCAAGCGGGAGCTGCGCGTCACGTACAGCGGGGCGTAGCGTCGGGGCCGTCCGGGCGTCCAGGATGTGACCGCCCCGGACGGCCCGGAGATAGTTGGGCCTAGCATCTGTTCCCGGCATGGACATATCTCTCGACGTATCCCTGTGGGAATTCGCCGCGCTCGCCGCGGCCGCGCTGCTCGTCGGCTTCTCGAAGACCGCCGTCAGCGGGGCCAACACGGTCAGCCTCGCCGTCTTCGCCGCGGTCCTGCCGGCCCGCGATTCCACGGGTGTCCTGCTGCCCATCCTCATCGCGGGCGACGTCCTCGCGGTCCTCACCTACCGCAGGCACGCCCACTGGCCGACCCTGTGGCGCCTGTTCCCCGCCGTCGCGGGCGGCGTGGTGGTCGGCACGGTCTTCCTGATGTGGGCCGGCGACGCCGCCGTCCGTACGTCGATCGGGGCGATCCTCCTGCTGATGGCGGCGGTGACGGTGTGGCGC
>NZ_JBNNJZ010000607.1:0-4723 GCF_050270335.1 Streptomyces sp. NPDC059900 | reverse complement strand
CAGTGCTCAGGGCCTGCTGGAGACGCAGGCTCAGCTTGTCGCGTTCGTCCTGCGGGAGCAGCGCGGAGCCGGTGGCGTGGGGGGCGTGTCCCCTGGGGGATTTGGCGTGCGCCGGACCCGGGGCCGAGGCCGGACCGGGTGCCGGGGCCGGGGCGGGTGCGGCGGCCGGGGCGGGTGCCGGGGCTCCGCTGCCGATGGCCGGCTCGTGCGGTGTCTCCAGCGGTGTCTCGCGCGGTGTGAGGTGCCGGGCGTCCGTCATGACGTGCCACTTCCCTTCGCGTGCCGTCGGGGCAGGGCCCACGTCGTGTTGCCGCGGGCCGCGGTGGCCGGCTTGGTGTGCTGCCGGGTCGAATCGGTCGCGTGCTCGGCGACCAGGGCGTCGAAGAGCCGCCGGGCCTCGACCATGGCCGTGCGCATTTCCTCGGTGCCGCCCTGACCGCGGACCGCGGTGTGCACGCTGCGGTAGCCGTGAACGGCATGGCCGTGGTGGACGGAGAGCGCGCCTATCTGTTCCTCGAAGCGCTCGCCGTCGGGGAAGCCCCGGTCCCTGGCCAGGCGCGCGAGAAGAGCGTCGGCCTCGGTGACGGCCTGCTGCGGTGATTCGACGAACTGCTCCTGGACACCGGCCCATTGGGCCACATAGCGCTCGCGCGCGCCGGGCGGCAGGGGTTCGGCCTTGACGGAGCCGTGCAGTCGTACGCGTTCGCGGAGTTCCTGTTCAGCTGCCCGTACGTCGCCGTCGTGGCGGGCGACGGTGTAGTCGTACTCGGGCCCGAAGCGGGACTTCAGGCCGCGTCCGCCGCCCCGGGCTCGCCGCAGTCCGACGAAGAGGACGGCGGCTGCCGCGATGACGACCACGGCGATGATGACGGCGGTGATCATGGCTGCCTCCCTTGGTCTCGTGGTCCGTTCGGCGCTGTGGCCGGCCGATGGGCACCCACACGCGCGGATGCCGATCGGGGCGTCTGTGATCAGCGGTTGAACGGCTGATTCTGTATTGGCACGGCGACCTAGTACCCCGGTGTCCGGGGATCAGTCGGGTGTGTCGTACGGGAGGCGTTCGCGGGGGCGGAGCGCCGGGACGGGCCGGCCGGAGCTCAGGAAGCGCCGAAGGTCCGCCGGTAGGCCTCGGGCGGCAGGCCCGTGACGCGGGTGAAGTGGCGCCGGAGCGTGGCGGATGTGCCCATGCCCGTCCGCTCCGCGATCCGCTCGATGCTCTCGTCGCCCGACTCCAGCAACTCCTGTGCGTGGCGCACGCGTTGGCTGAGCAGCCAGCGCAGCGGAGCCGTTCCGGTCACGGCATGGAAGTGCCGGGCCAGATTGCGGCTGCTCATGCCCGCCTGCCGGGCCAGGTCCTCCACCGTGAGCGGCTGGTCGAGGCGGGCGAGCACCCAGGGCAGCAGATCGGCCAGCGGATGGTCGCGCCCGTGCGCCACCGGTGCCGGGATGAACTGGGCCTGGCCGCCGTCCCGGTGAGGGGGCGTCACGAGCCGCCGGGCCAGCGCGTTGGCCACCGTCGCCCCGTGGTCGGCGCGGACGATGTGCAGGCACAGGTCCATGCCCGCGGCCTTGCCCGCCGAGGTGAGCACGCTGCCCTCGTCGGTGAAGAGCACCCCGGCGTCGACCGTCACCCTGGGGTGGAGCGCGGCCAGCCTGTCCGCGTGCGCCCAGTGCGTCGTGGCCCGGCGGCCGTCGAGGAGTCCTGCCGCGGCAAGCACGAAGGCGCCGGTGCACAGCGAGACGATCCGGGCGCCCGCCGCATGGGCGGCGCGCAGGGCGTCGACCAACTCGTCCTGCGGCTTCTCGCCGATGTCGCGCCAGGCGGGGACGATCACCGTCTGCGCGGCGGCGACGGCGTCGAAGCCGAGGGCCGGATCGGCGCGCAGCCACTCCCCGACCCGGGTTCCCCGCGCCCCGCACACGCTGAAGGAGTACCAGGACCCCGCCAGGTCGGAGTGGTCCGAGCCGAACACCTCGAAGGCCGCCGCGGCCTCGAAAAGCATGCTGCCCTCGGGAAGTGCCATCGCCACGGTCCGCATGTCCGAAACTGTACGCGCTACGTCATTCCCGCCACTGGTGGGGTGCCCGCCGGGCGCGGAACATGGTGTGAGCAGGGCACACCGCCCTCTCGGACAACGGGAGTCAACGATGAGCAGCACCCCCAACACCCGCCGCACGCCTGCCGTTTCGGCTGCCGGTGCCTGGTCCGGCGCGCCGGTGGTCGCCGTCGTAGGCGCGTACGGCCACACCGGCCGCTTCGTCGTGGCGGAACTGCTGCGCCGCGGTGCGGCGCCGGTGCTCGTGGGCCGGGACCGGGGGAAGCTCGACGCACTGCACGGCCTGGCCCCCGGCGCGCCGGTGCGGGTGGCGTCCACCGAGGACGCGGCGTCCCTCGACCGGGCCCTGGACGGTGCGGTGGCGGTCGTCAACTGCGCCGGGCCGTTCCTCACGACGACCCTTCCCGTCGCCGAGGCCGCGCTGCGCGCCGGCATCCCGTATCTGGACGTGGCCGCCGAACAGGGCGTCACCACAAGGCTGTTCGACTCCTACGACGAGCGCGCCCGGGAGGCGGGCGTCGTCGTCGCACCGTCCCTGGCGTTCTACGGCGGCCTCGGCGACCTGCTGGCCACCGCCGCCCTGGGGGACTGGCCGGACGCGGACGAGATCACTCTCGCGTACGCCCTGGACAGCTGGCACCCGACCCGCGGCACCCGCCTGACCGGGGAGAGCAACGCCGGGCAGCACCTCGTCCACTCCGGGGGCAGGCTGCGCCCCTTCGGCTACTCGCAGGAGGTCTTCGCCTGGGACTTCCCCGAGCCGTTCGGCACCGGGGACGCCTCCGAGTTCGCGACGGCCGACCAGGTCACCCTGCCGCGCCACGTGCGCACTCCCGAGGTGCGTGCGGTGATGAACCTCGCGCCGCTGCGGGACATCCGCGACGGGGACACCCCGGAGCCCGTCGCCGCCGACGAAGGCGGGCGTTCCGCGCAGACCTTCGTCGTCGAGGCGGTCGTCCGCCGCGGCGAGGAGACCCGCCGCGCGGTCGCGGGCGGACGCGACATCTACGCGGTGACGGCGCCGCTGGTCGTGGAGGCACTGGAGCGCATCCTCGACGGGCGCTCCGGCGCGCCGGGCGTACACGCGGCCGGATCGGCGTTCGACGCGCCGGACTTCCTGCGCGCGCTCACTCCCGCACACCTGACCCGGCTCGACCTGCCGTCCGCGGAGCTGGTGCGCTGAAAGGCTTCCGGCGCAGAAGCGCCGGAAGCCTCAGAGGTCCGCGACCCGCGCCGAGAGGCCGTAGTCGAGTTCGGACCCGTCGACCAGGAGTGCCTCGACGGTGCGGGTCGCGGGGTCGATGTCGGCCTCCATTCCGTCGCCGGTGTACCGGGGGAACCCGGAGGCTCCGGTCTCGCCCGTGGCCACCACGACGGCCGAGCGCAGGGCGCCGCGGCCATCGGTCGTACTCTCGCCGGTGCCGGAGAACTCGGGCACCAGCAGGATCTCGAAACGCTGCGCGACAGTGCTCATGCACGTGACGCTAGACAGGACCGGCGCGCCACGCATGTCCACCGCTGCCGTTTCGCGCCAAACACGCCGCTCAGTCGAGCGTCAGATCGACCGGCATCCGCGCCGGCAGGGCGCCCTCCGTCTGCGGTTCGACGCGGACGGTGGCCTCGGCCGTGCCGGGCGGGCCCGAGAGAGGGTCCGCCCGGCAGGTGAGCGTGTACACGCCCGCCGTGGGAGCGCTGAGGGAGAACCGCCCCTCGGCGTCCGTCATGGCAGCGATGTCCGGCAGCGGCCGGGGCCCGTCGCTGAACAGGACGTGGGCGCCCGGCACCGGGGTGCCCGAGGCGTCGCGGACCACGCCGGCGATCTCCACCGCGGAACTGCTGCCGCTCATCGGGGTGCGCTCACGCCTTCCACGCCACGTAGTTGTTGTAGACCGGGGTGGTGAACCGGGTTCCCGAGTTCACCCGCGATCCGCCGTAGGCGTGGATGCCGAAGCCGTAGCGGCCCGTACTGTCGATGCGGTAGACGGAGCTGCCGCTCTGCCCGCCGGCGGTGTCGATGTCGTAGTACACCTTGCGCGCGGCGACCGAGTCGATGCCGCGTGCCGCGTACCACTGTGTCCCGGACGGCTTGTCGCCCGGATAGCCGGAAATGTTACCGGTGGTCTTGAGCAGGTCCGAGTCCGACCAGACGCCGAAGCCGAACCAGCCGGTGGTGGAGCCGATGTTGTTGGGCGTGATGATGGCGCCGTAGTCGAAGTTCTCGTCGCCACTGGTCGTCCAGCCGGTCACGGAGCGGAAGCTCGTGCAGGTGATGCTGCCGTAGGGCAGGGAGGCGCCGTTGCGGCCCGGCATCACCTGAATGCTCTTCACCCAGCCGTCCCGGCCCGCCACGCCGCTGCCCTTGATGTAGACGCAGTGCCCCGCCGTGGCGAGGGTGTGCGGTCCAAGCAGCCAGCCGGTGCCCTGGTAGAGGGCGTTGTCGCGGGCGGTGATCAGCAGATAGCAGTGCACCCGCCAGGGATACACGCTGGTGTTGGTGATCTGGACGCGGTCGTCGGGTCCGTGCACGGTTTCCGGAGCCAGCGGGGGCGGGCCGAAGGACGCCTCGCCGATGTCGGGGAGGGATGCGGTCGGGGCGGTCCAGGCCTCGGGTGCGAAGTGGTCCGGGCGCTGGTAGCCCTCGACGTTCTCCAGGCCCTCGCCCATCG
>NZ_JBNNJZ010000606.1:0-4738 GCF_050270335.1 Streptomyces sp. NPDC059900 | reverse complement strand
CCTCGGGGCCGCTGAGATACTCCTCGACCATCAGCTCGTGGTAGCGGGCCTGGCCGCGGGTGTTCTCGGCGCGGGACTGGATCAGGGCGACGTGCTCGCCGGCCTGCTCGGCGGTGTCCACCAGGCGGACGTCCGCGCTGCTGGTCTCGTCGGCGGGCTTGACCACACAGGGCAGACCGATCTCCGCCGCGGCCTTGGCGGCCTCGGCGGGCGTGCCCACCGTGCGGAACGCCGGTATGGGCACGCCCAGTTCGGCGCAGCGCCGGCGCATCAGCGCCTTATTGCGGGCGGTGGCCACGCCGTCGACGCTGACGGTGGGCAGCCCCAGGTGGACGGCGATCTCGGCGGCCACGACCACGTCGTACTCGGCCAGGGTGAGGAAGGCGTCGAAGGGCTGCTCGGCCCCGGCCCTCTCGACGTGCGGCAGGAGTTCCTCGTAGAGGTTCGTCTCGCAGTGCACGATGTCGTCGACGTACCGCTCGAAGTACTCCGGGCCGCCCGGTACGGCGAGGTAGCGGTCCAGGTCGCGGGTGAAGAAGGTGACGCGGCAGTCGAGTTCCTTGATGATCTGCAGGCCCTCGAAACCGGATCCGGAGAGATTGCTCTCCAGGACTCCGACGTGAATCATCTGTGTCTCCGTTGTGATGCCGGCCTGCGGCCGGGCTGTGATGGATCGGTGCAGAGGCGAACTGCGGGCAGGGGAGCGGGTGCTCACCAGCACCCGGAGGTGGCCAGGGTGCGCAGCAGCTGCTCGGACTGCGCGCGTTCGGCGGCCGACAGGGGTACGACGACACCGGCCGCGGGAGCGGACACCCGGGCCCGCGGCGGCACATCGCCCAGGACCAGTGAGCCGGCGCCGACCAGGGCGTCGTCGCCGACGGTGACGGGACCGAGCACGATCGCGTTGGTGCCGAGCACCACCCGGTCGCCGACGACGGGGTGGCGCCTGGCGCCGGGCTCCCGGCGTTCGTCGCGCCACCAGCCGACCGCGCCGAGCGTGACCTGGTGGAAGATCGTGACGTCGTCGCCGATCTCGGCGGTCTCCCCGATGACCACGGCGGCCCCGTGGTCGATGAACACGCGCCGGCCCAGGCGGGCACCGGGATGGATCTCGATGCCGCCGGTCACCGCGCGCGCCAGGTAGGCCAGGATCCGGGCGAGTTGCCGGTGGCCGCGCCGGAAGAGGACGTGCGCGGTGCGGTGGGCCCACAGGGCCGGCAGTGCGGGGTGCAGCAGCGCCTCGGCACCGGTGCGGATCGACGGGTCCCGCGTGACGATCATGGCGAGGTCCTCCCGCACCCGGGTGATCACATTGCGCATGGGGTCCTCCGCCTCAGTAGTCGGGACTCTTGACGAGATGTCCGGGGTCTTCGACGATCTCCGGGATGTAGACCCGTTCGTTCCACACGTCCTGTGCCACGGGTTCGAGCGCGATGGAGACGACGCCTTCGTCGACGGAGAAGGCGGTCCCGACCGCCCTGGTGATCGCGTCCACCAGGGCCGATATCTGGGTCTCCTCGAGGTTGTTCGGGAAGTGCTTGATGTTGACGTGCGGCACTGGGATGACCTTCCTGTGGAGTCGTGCGGCCCGGACGGCGGCGACGAGTTCGTCCACCCCGTTCTCGCGCAGCAATGCGTAGTGACCGGAGCGCAGTTGGCTGATCCGGGGAGGCGCGGCGGACAGAGCGTGGCTCTGGTCGATGAAGGAGGGCTGGTCGCCCGCGGCCCGCAGCACGCTCACCGGGGCGGTGAGCCGGTGCCCGCCGGGCCCGGCCAGGTCGTCGGGGGCGTACTCGAACAGGAACGTCTGACGCACCACGCCGACGATCCGGCGCACCAGGTCGCGTTCCAGATGCTCGAACTTCTCGCAGATGCAGGCGACGAAGGAGTCCTCGTCGTGCGTCGATGCCAGGCACGCGGCCACGGCCGCCGGCTCCAGACTGGCGGCGAACACGGAGTAGAGGATCGAGACGAAGGCGGGGTCGGTGAAGCTGACCTTCGCCGCGGCGGATGTCTCCGCTCCGGCCTCCACCGGCGGTTTGCCGGGGGCCAGGAGGATCACTTCGTCGACCGTCTGCCCGGCCTGCTCCAGCTGCCGGGCCGTCTCGAAGGCGACCCGGGCCCCGAAGGAGTAACCCCACAGCGTGTAGGGGCCGGTGGGCTGGACCTGCCGGATGAGCTCGATGTCCCTGGCGACCATCTCCTCGAACGTCGCATAGGCGCGCTCGCCCGGGTTGATGCCGTAGGCCTGCACGCCCAGGAAGGGGCGGTCAAGACCGAGACGGCCGGCAAGGAGGCGCAGGCTCATGGGATAGCCGCCCAGGCCCGGCCAGCAGAAGACGGGCCGCCCGCCGTCCGCGCCGCGCAGCCGCACCAGGCGGGAGAGCGTGGTGGCGGGCGCACGGTCCACCAGCCGGGCAAGTCCGGCGACGGTCGGCGCGTCGAACAGGACCTGCAGCGGCAGCGCACTGCCCAGCTCCCGGTTGATCCGGCCGACCAGGTTGACCGCGCTGAGCGAATGGCCGCCGACGGCGAAGAAGTTGTCCCGGATCGAGACCCGCTCCTGGCGCAGCACCGTGCGCCACAGCGCGGCGATGGCCTCCTCGGTGGGGGTACGCGGCGCAACGATGGGCGCGTCGGCGTCGTCGACGGCGGCCTGGTCCAGCTCCCGCAGCGCCTGGTGGTCGATCTTCCCGTTGGGTGTGAGCGGGAAGGAGTCAAGGACGGTGACCCGGTTGGGCACCATGTACGGCGGCAGCGACTCGGCGAGGTTGTCCTTGACGATCTCGGCCGGACCCCGCATGTGCACGGAGTCCTCCTTCATGCCCTCGCTGAGCTGCTGCTCCGCGCTGACCCGGCCGCCCACGGCGAAGTAGGAGGCCGTGCCCGGGCCGGCCGGCGTATCGGGGCCCGAGCCCAGAAGAGCGGTGATGCGCCGGGCCGAGGCCAGCGGGTTGCCCGTCTCCGAGCTGTAGCCGGAGGACATCAGCCCCAGACCCACGTCGTTGAGCTGCAGGCGCTGCAGCTCCCGGCCCAGGTCCGTATAGCGCTGCCACGGCCCGCTCGCACTGCCGATCATGCTGATGCCGAAGCTGGCGCGTGTGTAGACCTCCTGGTTGATGGCGATGACGTCCTGCTTGCGGATCAGGTCGTCGGACACCCGCTCCAGATCCCCGTCGCGGTAGCGGTACTGGCCTTCCGGCAGATCGGCGATCTGGCCCGGATGGGCCTGCACGTACAGCTCGACCGGGCCGGGCGCGGCCGGGGCGGCGGCCGACCGCACCTCGTAGGTGCCCAGGTAGTAGTCCTCCTCCGGGCAGCGCAGGACGTCCTTGATGCCGGGCTCGTCCGCGCGGGCGCCCACGCGCAGCCCGTACCGGGGCAGTACGTGGTCGAACAGGCCGACCATGTGGCCCGCTTCGAACCGCAGCACTTCCTGGATGTTGTTCTGGTAGACCGGCTCGATGGCCGAGCGGCGCCCGACGAAGTGGACGCGCAGCCCGGGCGGTCCAGCGGGAGCGCGGCTGATCAGCGTGAGCCGGTGGCTGACCGGGTGGTAGTAGTAGTGGCCCGCATCCAGCCCGGCGATGCCGGACAGTTGAAGGTAGAGCTGGGTGGCATACAGCGAGCCGGGTGAGGCGTAGCCGTACTTGGGCAGCAGCCGCTCGCCGCTGGGGAACTGGCCGAAGTAACGCAGCAGGGAGCCGAGTTCGTCCAGGCCCAGGGTGGCGGGATCGCGCGGCGCGGCGCCTTGCCGGGCCGGCCGGGCGAGCAGGGCCAGCAGGTCGTCCCGGCTGACCGGGCCGCCTTCGTAGAACCGGTAGGTCTTGCGGGCGAAGACCGTGCGCCGCTGCCCGGCACCGGGCGTCCGGCCGGGCAGCTCGACGACGCCGAGGCCCTCGTCGTCGCGGGTGCCCAGATTGCCCAGCTGCGCCTTGAGCTGGAGCCTGCTCTGCTTGGACTGGTGGTGGGCGCCGTGGTTGCCCTGGTCCATCAGTGCGGCCCGGGCCGGGTCGAGTTCGACGAAGGCGACGAGGTTGGCG
This sequence comes from Streptomyces sp. NPDC059900, assembly GCF_050270335.1. NCBI lineage: Bacteria > Bacillati > Actinomycetota > Actinomycetes > Kitasatosporales > Streptomycetaceae > Streptomyces > Streptomyces sp. NPDC059900. The sequence continues at coordinate 695 of NZ_JBNNJZ010000606.1, read as the reverse complement.
CCGGTCCGGGCGTCGTCGCGTACCAGGACGACGGCGGACTTGACCCAGTCGTGCTTCTCGACGGACACCTTGATCTCGTCCAGCTCGACGCGGAAGCCGCGCAGTTTGACCTGGCTGTCGGTGCGGCCGAGGAACTGTACGGTGCCGTCGTCGTTGCGGCGGGCCAGGTCGCCGGTGCGGTAGAGGCGGGTGGAGCGGGCCTCACCGGTGAAGGGCTGGGTGACGAACCGTTCGGCGGTCAGTTCCGCGTTGTTGAGATAGCCGCGGGCCAACTGCGGCCCGGCTATGTACAGTTCGCCGGACTCGCCCGGCGCGACCGGCCGGCGGGCGCTGTCCAGGATGTGAAAGCTCATGCCGCGCACCGGCCGGCCGATGGAGATGTGGTCGGGTCCGTCCTGGACGGTGGCGCGGTCCACGCGGTGGGACGAGGCGTTGATGGTGCACTCGCTCGGCCCGTACAGGTTGATCAGTTCGCAGTCCGGCAGCGCGTCCAGCAGCTCGACGGACAGGTTCTTGGTGAGCGCCTCGCCGCCGCTGAAGACCTGGGTGAGCGAGGTGCAGTCGGCCAGCCGTCCGGTGTCGGCCAGCGCCTGCAGCAGGGTCGGCACCCCCTGGAGGGTGGTCACGCCATGCGCCAGGACCAGGTCGATGAGCCCGCCGGGGTCGGCGTAGACGCCCGGCTCGCTCATCACCAC
>NZ_JBNNJZ010000605.1:0-4744 GCF_050270335.1 Streptomyces sp. NPDC059900 | reverse complement strand
GGCCCGCACGGTCCTGGACCCGCAGGAGGTCCCGGTGGGCGTGGTGACGTCCCTGATCGGTGTCCCGGCCTTCGTCCTGGTCCTCTACCGCACCCGGAAGACGACATGACTCCGCACGCGAACCCCGGCCTGCGCGCCGACCGGGTGACCAGAACAGCCGGCGGCCACCTCATCGTCGACGGGGTCACCCTGGCCCCGCCGCCCGGAGCCACGGTCGGCCTGCTCGGCCCGAACGGCTCGGGCAAGTCCACCCTCCTGCGCATCCTGGCGGGCGTCCTGGCCCCGGCGTCGGGGGTGGTCACCCTGGACGGCCGGCCCCTGCGTGACGTGGGCCGCCGCACGGTCGCCCGCAGGGTGGCGGTGGTCGACCAGCACGCCACCACGCAGGTCGAGCTGTCGGTGGAGGACGTCGTACGCCTGGGCCGCATCCCGCACCGCAGGGCGTGGTCCCCCGCCACGCCACGGGACGACGAGGCGGTCCGCGAGGCCCTGGCCCGCACGGGCCTGACCGACAGAGCGGCCCAGTCCTGGCACACGCTCTCCGGCGGCGAACGCCAACGGGTCCAGATAGCAAGGGCACTGGCCCAGGACCCCCGCGAACTCCTCCTGGACGAGCCGACCAACCACCTGGACATCCAGCACCAGCTCGACCTCCTGGCCCTGGTCGCGGACCTCCCCCTGACCAGCGTGATCGCCCTGCACGACCTGAACCTGGCCGCCATGTTCTGCGACCACGTACTGGTCCTGCGCGAGGGCGTGGCCCACGCGTCGGGCACCCCGTCCGAGGTGATCACACAGGAGCTGATCGCGAAGGTGTACGGGGTGCGGGCGGTGGTGACACCGGCGGACGACGGCCCGGGGGCGCGGCCGTCGATCCGCTTCCTGCGGGGGTGAGCCTCAGTCCGCCCGCAGCCGGTCGGCGAGACCGGCGGCGGCGAAGGCGGACGCCAACTCGTCCCGCCCTTCGGTGAAGTGGGCCCAGCTGTCGCAGTGGACGGGGACGACGCGCCGCGCCCCGAGTATCCGAGCGGCCTCGGCGGCCTGGTTGCTGTCGAGGACGATCGGCGCGCCGCCGAACAGGAACGGAAAGCGGGGAGCACCGGCGAACAGCACGGCGGTGTCCACGCCCCCGAACCGCTCCACCGTCTCCCGGACCGCGTCGAGAGAGGCGTTGTCACCGCTGACGTAGATGGTCGGGAGCCCCTCGCCGGTCAGGACGAAGCCGACGACCTCGCCCGTGATCGGTTCGACGTCCTCGCGCCTGCCGGGCCCGTGCACGGCGGGCACGCCGGTCACGGTCACGTGCCCGCCGCCGGGCCGGTCGAGGTCGACGGACTCCCAGTCGGCGAGCCCCTTCACCTTGTCCCCGAGGCTGTCGCGGAGCCGGAGCCCGCCGCCGGGCGTGGTGAGGGTGAGCGGTACGCCGGGGAGCAGGGCGCGGCCGGAGTTGTCGAGGTTGTCGGGGTGCTCGTCGTGGGAGAGCAGGACGACGTCGACGGGGCCGAGGTCGCCGGGGGAGGCGGCGGCGGGCGCGGTCTTGGTCAGACCGGCGCCGCCGGGGGCCGGATAGTCGCCGGGGTCGTCGAAGGTCGGGTCGGTGAGGAACCTGAGTCCGCCGTACTCGAAGAAGGCGGTGGGTCCGCCGAGGACGCGGACGGGGATCTGCTCGTCTTGCGAGCCGGACGTGCCGAAAGTAGCCGCAGCAGCCATGAAAGACACATGCCTCACGGGTGGGGGAAAGTCTATCCGTGATAAACGGTAGCCGTTCCTCACGGATGAAGGCAATGCGTACCATGAGATACGTGAAGGAAACAGCGACCGCCGAGCCGAAGACCGCGCCCCCGGAGCCGACGAACGCGCCCCCGCAGCGGGGGGCCGCAGGGCCCGCGGGGCGGGGGGCCGCGATGCCCGCGGGAACGGAGAGTGCCGCAGGCGTAGCGGCCCCGGCGCCACCACCCGCGCCGGGCGCTGAGCAGTACCCCGCGCTCGACTTCGCCAACAGCGCCATCGCCCTGCCCGGCGGCCAGTTCACCGACCTGCTCGGCACCCCGGAAGCCGCGAACCAGTGGCTCACGGCCCGCGACCTGGCCCCGGCGGACGCGGGCCTCCAGGAGATGTGCACGGCCCAACTGCGCACCCTGCGGGAACAGATCCGGTCCCTGCTCGCCGCCAGGCTCGACGACTGCCCGCCCCCGCCGACCGCACTGGCCGCGGTCAACGAAGCCCTGACCAGAGCCCCGGCGGCCTCCCTCCTCCACTGGGACCCGGCCCGCGGCCTGCACCGCGCCGCGTCCCACCCCACCACGCAGATCGTCGAGCACGCCCTGGCCACGCTCGCCGCGGACGCCGCGACCCTCCTCACGGCCCCCGACGCCACCCGCCTCACCGCCTGCGGCTCCCCGCCCTGCAACCGCTACCTGCTCCGCCATGGCCGCCGCCACTGGTGCTCCACGCGCTGCGGCGACAGAGCCCGAGCAGCCCGCGCCTACGCCCGCCGCACCCAACCGAAACCGGCCTGAACAGACACCCGACACAACAGCGAGGGCCGCCACCTCCCAAGGGAGGCAGCGGCCCTCGCTGCTGAATCAGACCGTCAGACCTGACGGCCGGGTCGGCTTAGATGTCGAAGTACAGCTCGAACTCGTGCGGGTGCGGACGCAGCTGGATCGGGGCGATCTCGTTCGTGCGCTTGTAGTCGATCCACGTCTCGATCAGGTCGGCCGTGAAGACGCCGCCCGCCTGGAGGTACTCGTTGTCCGCCTCGAGGGCGTCGAGGACCGCGGGGAGGGAGGTCGGGACCTGGGCGACGCCCGCGTGCTCCTCGGGGGCGAGCTCGTAGAGGTCCTTGTCGATCGGCTCCGGCGGCTCGATCTTGTTCTTGACGCCGTCCAGGCCGGCCATCAGGAGCGCCGAGAACGCGAGGTACGGGTTCGAGGACGGGTCCGGCGCGCGGAACTCGACGCGCTTGGCCTTCGGGTTGGAGCCCGTGATCGGGATACGCATGGCCGCCGAGCGGTTGCGCTGCGAGTAGACCATGTTGACCGGCGCCTCGAAGCCCGGGACCAAGCGGTGGTACGAGTTCACCGTCGGGTTGGTGAAGGCGAGCAGCGAGGGGGCGTGCTTGAGGATGCCGCCGATGTAGTAGCGGGCGGTGTCCGAGAGACCGGCGTAGCCCTGCTCGTCGTAGAACAGCGGGTCGCCGCCCGACCACAGCGACTGGTGGACGTGCATGCCCGAGCCGTTGTCGCCGAAGATCGGCTTCGGCATGAAGGTCGCGGTCTTCTGGTTGCGCCAGGCGACGTTCTTCACGATGTACTTGAAGAGCATCAGGTCGTCGGCCGCGGCCAGCAGCGTGTTGAACTTGTAGTTGATCTCGGCCTGGCCGGCGGTGCCGACCTCGTGGTGCTGGCGCTCGACCTGGAGGCCGTTCTTGTCCAGCTCCAGGGAGATCTCGGCACGCAGGTCGGCGAAGTGGTCCACCGGCGGGGCCGGGAAGTAGCCGCCCTTGTAGCGGACCTTGTAGCCGCGGTTGTTCTCGACCGCACCGGTGTTCCAGGCGCCGGCCTCGGAGTCGATGTGGTAGAAGCTCTCGTTCGCCGACGTCTGGAAGCGGACGTTGTCGAAGACGTAGAACTCGGCCTCGGGGCCGAAGTACGCGGTGTCCGCGATGCCGGTGGACGCGAGGTAGGCCTCGGCCTTCTTGGCGATGTTGCGCGGGTCACGGCTGTACTGCTCGCCCGTGATCGGGTCGTGGATGAAGAAGTTGATGTTGACGGTCTTGTCGCGGCGGAAGGGATCGACCCGGGCGGTCGACAGGTCCGCGCGCAGCGCCATGTCGGACTCGTGGATGGCCTGGAAGCCGCGGATCGACGACCCGTCGAACGCCAGCTCCTCGTTCGGGTCGAACGCCGCTGCCGGGATCGTGAAGTGCTGCATCACTCCGGGCAGGTCGCAGAACCGGACATCTACGAACTTCACGTCCTCGTCCGCGATGAACTTCTTTGCGTCGTCGGCGTTCTGGAACATCCAACTCCTCCTACTCCCGACCCCCAGGCGGGGCGGGGTTGCAGCTCGTTGTGCGGCCAGTGCGGTGGCACACGCTGGGACCCGACCATAGGGACGGGGGATTTCTCAAGCATGACCCATTTGTTTCGCCGAAGTTAACCGAGGCGAGTTCGGGCCAGGTGTCATTCGCCCTACCCCGACCGTCCTCGTACGAAAACGGGCGCAGTACCGTGGACGGGTGGACAACAGGCAAGTAATCGGTTCGTGGCTCTCCGGCCCTCGTGCGGCGGCAGAGGACGCGGGCGTCGACTTCGGATACCGCGGCGAGCAGCTCGGCCTGCCGGAGGAGGGGCCGGGCTCGATCGCGCGGCCCGGACGGCGCATGGGCGCGGTCGTCGTCGACTGGGCCCTGTGCATGCTCATCGCATACGGCCTGTTCGCTCGCGGTGACCAGCAGGCGATGGGGAACTGGGCGCTCGGCATCTTCTTCGTCATGACCGTCCTGACGGTCGGCACGGTCGGCTGCACCCCCGGCAAGGCCCTCTTCCGGCTGCGTGTCATCGCCGAGGGCGGCGGCCGCCTCGGCATCGTCCGGGTCCTCCTGCGCAGCGTCCTGCTCTGCGTGGCGATCCCGGCCCTGATCTGGGACCGCGACGGCCGCGGCCTGCACGACCGCCTCGCACGCGCCGTTCAGGTGCGGATCTGAGCTCACGGCTACGTACGGCGAAGGCCCCGGAAC
>NZ_JBNNJZ010000604.1:0-4749 GCF_050270335.1 Streptomyces sp. NPDC059900 | reverse complement strand
ATGCCTACCTGCAGCTCAGCTCCGACGCCGACGCCGAAGAAGCCGTCGACCTGACCTTCGACCAAGTCATGGACCGCTGGCCGGACATGCTGGAGATGGAGAACCTCGACGGCTACGCCTGGACGGTGCTCAAGCGCCGCATCATCGACATGCACCGGAAGCGCCGGCGCCGCCCCGAACCGATGGACACCGCGGCCTTCGAGGCCGCCCTGGCCGCCGGCGCCGCCGAAGACCCCTTCGACGCCCTGACCGACACCATCGCCCTGTACGGGGCCGTCGCCCGCCTCAGCGAACGCCAGCGCGACGCGATCCTCCTCTGCTACGGCATGGGCCACACCTGCGTAAAGGCGGCCGAGCTGATGGGCACCGAAGCAGCCACCGTCCGCTCCCAGCTCAGCCAGGGGCGCCGTCGCCTCGCCCGCCTGCTGAACCTCCACCACCCGGACTTCACTTACCGGAAGAGCACCACATGAGCACCACACGGCCCGACCACCGCCGGACGATCGACGACCTGCTGGGCAAGGCCCGCACCCGCGACCGCTACGGCGACTACGACGTCGGCGCCGCCGAGACCCGGCTGCGCCAACGCCAGGCCACCCGCCGACGCACCGCCCGCGCCCCGTCCGCGCCAGGATGGACGCCGGTATGGACCGACCCAGGCGCCGACCGCGCCCCCGACGCCGACCATGCCTGGTGGGACCTGAAAGCGGTCAGCCTGCTCATCCTCTTCGGGCCTGAAGTCGACCGGCATCTGAGCGACTTCATCACCGCTCAGTACGCCGACAAGACCGGCGCCCTGGTCTTCGCCTGCCTCCTGCATCTGGCCGACGACACCGAAGGCGCCCGCTTCTGGTGGCGCTTCGCCGCCGGCGCCGGCCACCACGTCGCGGAGTACTGCCTCTTCCTGGAGCACACCCAGACCGGCGAGTACCACGACGCCGAGCACTGGGGACGCCAGCTGGTGCGCCACGACTTCGAACCCACCTACCTCTGCGGGGACCGCGCCACCGCCCCGCTCATCCTTCCGTCCCTCATCGAAGAGCTCCGCAACCACATCACCCAGAGACAGCACCCCGACCTCGGCACCGTCCCCCTCCCCCAGCCCCCGCTGGTCCAGGAACTGCGCCACCTCACCACGCTGTAACCCCCGGGCTCCCGAAAACCGCCCGCAAACACGAAGTAGGGGCCATCCAAAGATGGCCCCTACCTGCGACGTTTCCGTCGGGACGACAGGATTTGAACCTGCGACCCCTTGACCCCCAGTCAAGTGCGCTACCAAGCTGCGCCACGTCCCGATGCCCGTGTGACCTGGGGTTTTCCCCTGGCCGAACGTGCACCGAAACAATACCGCACTCGGAGCCGTGATCGCTCACGCCTTTTGTGCCTGTTGACCTCAAGCGGACTTGAGGTTGCACGCTCTGTGTCATGACGACGACAACGGAACGCGCGCACACCTATGGATACGCGGACCTGTCCCGCCTCATGGGGCGGATGACGGGGGACGAGAAGCACGGGCCCGCCGCTACGTCGACGCTCGACGCGCTCTGGGTTCTCTACGACCGGGTGCTCAGGGTCACACCCGAGCGGGTGGACGATCCGGGGCGCGACCGGTTCCTGCTCTCCAAAGGACACGGGCCCATGGCGTACTACGCCGTGCTCGCCGCCAAGGGCTTCTTTCCCGTCGACTGGCTCGACGGGTTCGGGGGGTACGACTCCCCGCTGGGGCACCACCCGGACCGGGAGCTCGTGCCGGGGGTCGAGATCGGGAGCGGGTCCCTCGGGCACGGGCTGCCGCTCGGCGTCGGGACCGCGCTCGGGCTCGGCGCGCGCGGGATCTCCGGCGCCAGGGTGTGGGTGCTCGTGGGCGATGCCGAGCTGGACGAAGGCAGCAATCACGAGGCCATCGCCTTCGCCGGGCCCTCCGGCCTGGAGCAGCTGCACACCGTCGTGATCGACAACGCCTCCGCCCGGCATGCCAGGCCCGGCGGGATTGCGGCGCGCTTCGAGGCGGCGGGGTGGTCCGCCGCCACCGTGGACGGGCGTGATCACGACGCGCTGTACGCGGCCTTCACCGCGCCGCATCCGGGGCGGCCCCGGGTGGTCGTGGCCCGGGTCGAGTCCAAGCGGTCGTCGTAGCCGGCCTGAGCGGCACCCCTCTTCTATCGGATCTCTAGTGGGAGTTTTCTGTCATGGACACCATGCGTGATCGTTTCGGTCCTGTCGTTTCGCAGCTGCTCGACGAGGATCCGCGCGTCGCCGTCGTCCTCGCCGAGATCGGCGCGGACGCATTCGCCCGGGCTCAGCGCAAGCACCCGGACCGGGTGATCAATGTCGGGATCCGGGAGCAGCTGCTCGTGGGGACCGGTGCCGGGCTCGCCCTCGCGGGGCTGCGGCCCGTCATGCACACCTTCGCCAGCTTCCTCGTGGAGCGGCCCTTTGAGCAGGTGAAGCTGGACTTCGGGCACCAGGGCGTGGGAGGTGTTCTGGTGAGCGCCGCCGGCTCCTTCGACTGGCCCGCCGGTGGGTTCACGCACATGTCGCCGGGCGATGTGGCCCTGCTCGACACGCTGGACGGCTGGACCGTACATGTGCCGGGGCACCCGGACGAGGCCGAGACGCTGCTGCGGCACGCGGTCGCCGCGGGCGACGACAAGGTGTACGTCCGGCTCTCGGTGCAGTCGAACGACCGGGGGCTGCCGGTGGACGGGGCGCGCTTCCATACCGTGCGCGAGGGCCGGGCCGGGGTCGTGGTCGCCGTCGGGCCGCTGCTGGACAACGTGCTCGCAGCGACCGAGGGCCTCGATCTCACCGTGCTGTACGCGACCACGGTGCGGCCCTTCGACGGGGAGGCGCTGCGGCGCGCGACGGGGGCGGGGACGGTCGCCGATGTCGCGGTGGTCGAGCCCTATCTCGCCGGAACCTCCACCGCCGCCGCGAACGACGCGCTCGCCGATGTCCCGCACCGCGTGCTCGGGCTCGGCGTGGGCCGTGCCGAGCTGCGTCGCTACGGGCAGATCGACGAGCACATCGCCGCGCACGGGCTCGACGCCCGGTCGCTGCGGGAGCGGATCACCGGGTTTCTGGGGGCGCGGATCACCGGGTCTCCGGGGGCGCGGCACGGGCTTGCGCACAGCCCCGTATAGCTCCGTCCCGGCCCGTCGCGGGCAGGTCCTCCGGCCGCCGTGCCCTCGCCGCTTCGGCCGCGGGGCCGCCGCCGGAGACCGGCACTCTCCCGTCCGTCCGGACCAGTCCGCGTATCGCCGGTACGGAGAGCAGGGCCAGGCAGACCGCGAGCGTCGTCACGGCGCCCGTGAGCAGCACGTGTTCCGCGCCGAAGGCGCTCGCGGCGGGGCCCGCGAGCGCCTGGCCGACCGGCAGCAGGGCGATCGATCCCGCGACGTCGTAGGCATGGATGCGGTTGAGGACGTCGGGCGGCACCTGGGTCTGGACGCTCGTGGCCCACATGACGCCCCAGAAGGAGAGCCCGGCACCGGCGATCGCGGCGCCCGCCGCCATGAGCGGCACGCCGAGCTGGGCGCCGACGGCCGCCGGGAACGCGCAGTAGCCGATCAGGGCGAAGGAGCCCGCGCGGAGCATGCGGCGGGGGCGCAGACGCAGGGCGACCAGGCCGCCGAGCACCGTACCGGCGCCCAGGGCGGAGTTCACCAGGCCGTATGCGCCCGAGCCGTGCTCCTGGACCACGAGCGTGGCGACGAGGGGTGTCAGCGGGCCCGTGGTCGTGATCATCAGGACGCAGAAGATGGCGATGACGCCCCAGAGCCAGGTGCGGGACCTGAACTCCCGCCAGCCCTGCACCAGATCGGCCCGGAAGCCGTTGCTGTGCGGAAGCGAGCCGGGCCGCGCGGGCGGCAGCCTGAGCAGGACCAGGCACAGGGCGCTCAGTCCGTACGTTCCCGCGTGCGCGGCGAAGACGGCGCCGGGTGAGGCGAAGGCCACCAGGACGCCCGCGACGGCCGGTCCCGCGAGGGCCGCGGCCGACTCGGCGACGCGTATCGCGCCGTTGGCCTTCTGGACGTCGGAGGCAAGGCGCGGGACCGTGCTGGCGACGCCCGGCTGGAAGAGGGCGCCCGCCGCGCCGTTGACCGCGCCGATCACGCAGATCTGCCAGAGGACGACGTGGCCCGAGAAGAAGAGCGCCGCGGCGATCGACTGTGTGCCGAGCCGGACCACGTCCGCGCCGATCATGAGGAGGCGGGTGCTGAACCGGTCCGCGAAGACCCCGCCGAAGATCACCAGGCCCGCGAAGCAGACGGTCGTGGCGGCCATCGCGAGTCCGACCGCGCCCGCGCCGTGCCCGTGCTGGAGCAGTCCCGCGGCGAGCGCGACGGGCAGCATGGTGTCACCGAGCTTGGCCACGGTCCGCGCCCCGAAGAAGAAGCCGAAGTCCCGCGACCAGATGCTCCCGCGGCCACCCACGGCAAGCGGGCCTTTGTGGTCCGCGGCCAACGGCCCCTTGAGGTCCGCGGCCAGCAGGCCCTTGAGGTCCGGGGCCAACAGGTCCTCGCGGCGCATAGCCAACGGCCCTTCGGCACCCCCGCCCAGCGGGCCCTCGCCGTCCGTGCCCGATGCCCCCTCCCGGCCCGAGGCCAGCAGCCCCTCGCCGCCCCCAGTCAACGGCCCCTCGCGACCCACGGCTGGCAGCCCCTCGGGGCCCATGGCAGACAGACCCTCGCGGCCCACGGCTGCCAGACACTCGCCACCCCCGCTCAACCGCCCCTCCCGCTACGA
>NZ_JBNNJZ010000603.1:0-4755 GCF_050270335.1 Streptomyces sp. NPDC059900 | reverse complement strand
CAGTAGTGGTTCGCTCCGCCACCAGACGGACCGTGCCCCCCGTCGCGGGGGGGGGCCCCCCCCCCGGGCCGCCGCGGGGGGGGCCCCCCCGCCCCGGGGGGGGTTGGGGGGGGGGCCCCCGACCTGACCGGTGTTCCGCACGCCCCGGGGGGTTTGGGGCGGGCGGGCATCCGATCGGTGAGGAGTTCCGGAGCCAGTAACTCCGGGTGTGTGCGCGAGGGCACGACCAAGACGGGGCTGGGGAGGCTCCGTCCCGGTGTCGCCCACAGTCCCCTGTGGGCGGGGTGTTTCTCTCATCTGCAGAAACCGTACGTCAGGTGGCGACCGGTCCGACAGGCGGAACGGCAACCCGTCATGGGGCCCGCACACGTTCTTCACACGCCCTGACGGTAACCCCAGGTCACCGCTTCTGCACCATGCGAGGTGTGCACACGTCAGGGGCATGTGCCGACACATACGGAGCCGGGATCATCCCCATTTTTCGGGGCGATCCCGGCTCCGGCAACCGGTACCGAAAAGGTGCGGTCAGATGCGTGCGAACGCGGCCTCGATGATGTCCAGCCCCTCGGTCAGCAGGTCCTCGCCGATGACCAGCGGCGGCAGGAAGCGCAGGACGTTGCCGTACGTGCCGCAGGTGAGGACGAGCAGGCCCTCGGCGTGGCAGGCCTTGGCCAGCGCTGCCGTCGCCTCGGCGTTCGGCTCCTTCGTGGCGCGGTCCTTGACCAGCTCGATGGCGATCATCGCGCCACGGCCGCGGACGTCGCCGACGATGTCGTACTTCTCCGCGATGGCGTTCAGGCGGGCCTTCATCGTCGCCTCGATGGCCTTCGCCTTGGCGTTGAGGTCGAGCTCCTTCATCGTCTCGATGGCGCCGAGCGCACCGGCGCAGGCCACCGGGTTGCCGCCGTAGGTGCCGCCGAGGCCGCCGGAGTGCGCGGCGTCCATGATCTCGGCGCGGCCCGTGACGGCGGCGAGCGGCAGGCCGCCCGCGATGCCCTTGGCGGTCGTGATGAGGTCGGGGACGATGCCCTCGTCCTCGCACGCGAACCACTGGCCGGTGCGGCAGAAGCCGGACTGGATCTCGTCGGCGACGAAGACGATGCCGTTGTCGTTGGCGAACTTCACGATCTCGGGCAGGAAGCCCTTGGCGGGCTCGATGAAGCCGCCCTCGCCGAGCACCGGCTCGATGATGATCGCGGCGACATTCTCGGCGCCGATCTGCTTGCCGATCATGTCGATGGCCTGCTTGGCGGCCTCGGGACCGGCGTTCTCCTCGCCCGTGGGCCAGCGGTAGCCGTAGGCCACCGGGACGCGGTAGACCTCGGGCGCGAACGGGCCGAAGCCGTTCTTGTACGGCATGTTCTTGGCGGTCAGCGCCATCGTGAGGTTCGTACGGCCGTGGTAGCCGTGGTCGAAGACGACGACGGCCTGGCGCTTGGTGTGCGCACGGGCGATCTTGACGGCGTTCTCGACGGCCTCGGCGCCGGAGTTGAAGAGCGCGGACTTCTTCTCGTGGTCACCCGGCGTCAGCTCGGCGAGCTGCTCGGCGACGGCGACGTACCCCTCGTAGGGCGTGACCATGAAACAGGTGTGCGTGAAGTCGGCGAGCTGCGCGGTCGCACGGCGTACGACGGCCTCGGCGCTGGCACCGACGGACGTCACGGCGATGCCGGAGCCGAAGTCGATGAAGCGGTTGCCGTCGACGTCCTCGATGATGCCGCCCCCGGCGCGCGCCGCGAAGACGGGCAGCACGGAACCCACACCACCGGCGACCGTGGCGGTACGGCGGGCCTGCAGTTCCTGAGACTTCGGCCCGGGAATGGCGGTGACGACGCGGCGCTCCTGCGGAAGTGCGGTCATGGGGTGCTCCTGGGGGTGGGGCGAGTCGGACGCTCGAATGCTTGCTTTCTTCGCAGGTTAGGGGCGGAGGGCAGGGCCGGGCATGCTCCACGGGGGAGTTGTTCGGCGTGGCGGTTGTCCGTGGTGGACATAGCGGCGCGTGGGCGGGGTGCGGCTTTCGTCCCTTTGGGCGATCGAGTGGAGGCGGGGTGTTCTCGCAGGTCCCGGGCGCGTATTCGATGAACTCCCCCTGCGGGGGCACTAGATTGAGCCGCGAACCAGGAGAACGGCAGTCCAGGGGGCAAGGATCATGGATTCCGACGGCACGCAGGACGCGCACGGCACGCATGCCACCCCCGTGCCGCGTCCGGCGCACGCCCCGCCGCCCGCGCCCCCCGCCGGGCTGCCCCCGGTGCCGCGCCGGCCGCCCGGCGCGCTGTCGGCCGTCGCCGACTGGCTGTCCGCGCCGCGGCCCGAGGCGGGGCTCGGCATCTGGCGGTTCCGGCACGTTCCGCCGCCGGAGGGCGACGGGGGCCGGCAGCGGATGGACCGGGCCCTGGTGGCCGGGGTCGCGATCTCCCTGGCGATCGGTCTCTTCCTCTGGTCGATGTGGCGCCAGGCCCTGATCCCCTACCAGGGGGCGATCATCAGGCTCTTCGTCCGGGCGGAGTGGTTCTATCCGGGGACCCTCAGCCCCCGGCGGGACATGTGGCAGGGCTTCGAAGCCCTGACCGCCGTCAGCGGCGTCTTCTTCGGGCTGCTGGTCTACGGAGTCGGCCGCATCGGGAACTGGGCCGAGGCGCTGCGGCACGTCATCGCCCGGCGGGAACAGCCCGGCCGTGCCGTCCGCGCGGCGATCGGCGCGCTGATCGTGCTGATGTTCGTCTGGCCGGAGGCCTTCCCCGGCATCTCCTGGGATCCGCTGCCGGTGGCCACCGCCGTGTGGTCCCTGACCGCGCTGTTCTCGGGCGGGTACACGATCTTCCAGAACGAGATCGTCACCTACGGCCTCTATGTGCTGATCACCGCGGCGGTCCTCTGGCCGTTCGCGAAGCTGGGTGACTGGGCGGGCCTCCTGCGCACCTGGCTCGCCCGGCCGCGGCCCGCCAAGAACGGCGCCGTGCCCGCGCCTCCCCGGCAGCCCGCGCCCGTGGTGTCGCGGGCCCAGTGGCCGCAGCTCAGGGGAGCGGGCCGGGACAAGGCCGCTGACGTGCTGTCCGCCGCGGTGCTGAGCGGGCAGATGAACGACGTCGACTGTGTGCGCGTGCGCCGGGTGTGGAGCACGGCGGACGGGAACCCCGCGCTGCGCGACGCGTTCGACGACATGGTGCAGCGACAGGGCGGGGCCGCCTGGACGCACCCCTCCGGAGCGCGGGACCTGCCCTCCCGCACGGCGACCCACGACCTGCTGACCGGGCAGGTCCGCATCGGCCGGTGCGTGCCCGAGGACCGCAACCCCGCCGGCAGCCGCGGCGCGGGCGTCGCCCTGGAGTCCGCCGCCCTGGGCACCTCGCTCCTGGCGGTCGGCCCCTCCGGGGCGGGCAAGACCGAGCGGCTCGTCCGCCCGGTCGTGGAATCCCTCTCCCTGCAAGCGCTCACCGGCCAGTGCGCGGTCGTCGCGGTCTGCGCGGCCGGTACGCCGCTCGGCGGTGACGACGGCTATGACGTCGTCGTCAAGATCGGCGACCCCGCCTCCGTGCACGACCTCGACCTCTACGCGGGCACGTCGGACCCCGACGAGGCCGCGTCCTTCCTTGCCGAGGGGCTTGTCGGCGACCTCGCCGCCGTCGACAGCCGCCGCGCGGCGACGACGCTGGCCCAGGTGCTCGGCCCCTACTGGGCGGCGTACGGCCGCTTCCCCTCGGTGCCCGCCCTGCGCGAACTGCTCGAAGGCGTGCCCGCGGCCCTGTCGGGGCTGCACGACGCCCTGCGGTCCGACGAGCACGCCGTGATGCGGCGCGAACTCGACGCGCGGGTCCGCCAGCAGGGCAGCGCGGCCGATCCGGGACCGGCGCTCGCCGACCGGCTCGCCCTCCTCGACCGCCCCGCCTTCGCCGAGTTCTTCGACTCGGGGAGCGACAGCCCGTTCTCCCTGCGCGCGGTGATGCATCACCCCATGCGCGTACGCATCGACCTGCCCGAGCGCGGCCACGGCGAGGCCTCGCGGCTGATCACGCGTCTTGTCCTGGCCCAGTTCAACTCGGTGGTGCACAGCCGCGGCGACCGCGAGCACTTCGTCTGCCTGGTCCTGGACGACGCCACCCGCACGGTGACCGACGAGACGATCCAGGGAATCCAGCGCCTGCGGTCCGTGAACGCCGGGGTGCTCCTCGCCCTGCGTACCGTCAGTGACGTACCCGAGGCACTCCAGGGGCCGCTGTACGCGACCGTCGGCTGCCGTATGGCGTTCTCAGGCGTCACCACATGGGACGGCAGACGCTTCGCGGAGGCGTGGGGCACCTCGTGGATCGAGACCCGCGAGGTCGCCCAGCACGCCGTCTTCGCCGACCAGCCGATGACCCGCGCCCTGCACGCCCTGCGCAAACTCGTCACGGGCAAGGCCGTGACGAGGGACGCCGTCACCGTCCGCCAGGTCGAGCGCGAGCGGTGGTCAGCCTCCGAACTGGCGCACGGGGTGCCCGCGGGACATGCGGTGCTTTCGTTGACGGATGTGCGCGGCGAGCACGCTCCGCCGCTGCTCGTGGATCTGCGGGGGTAGCCGCCGGGGCGCGACAGGGATATGCGTACGGGGTATTCGGTCCCGTACGTACCGTACGGTGAGGCAGAATCGGCACAGGTCGTTCATACGTACCGGCCAAAAGATCCACATCTCGTCCGGGATTCAATGGCCGACCGGCACGCGGCCTCACCGCCGCTGCCAGGCATCAGCCCTGATGTGCCCTGACCCTGCTGACC
>NZ_JBNNJZ010000602.1:0-4757 GCF_050270335.1 Streptomyces sp. NPDC059900 | reverse complement strand
CTTGTCGAACATGCATCGAGTTCTGTACGACAACTGCCGCTCGCCCGTCGCTCCGCCCGGTCCTAGCATTCGGCCAAGAGCCGCCTATCGCCCCGGGGAGATCCATGAAGCAGGAGTACGCGACGTCGCAGCCCGCCTTCGCGGCCGACTACGCCCAAGCGCTGGTCTGGGAGCAGCATTGCTGCCTCCCGCTCGACCCGGACACCCGTGTCGACGAGCTGTGGCGATACGCCGAGGCGGGTGCCTCCTTCGTGTCGGTGAACGTCGGCTACGCGCCCCACGGCATCGCCGACACGATCAGGGTCCTGTCCGCGTTCCGGCGGCACGTGCTCCTGAACCCGGACCGCTACGTCATGGCCGCCTCGGCGGACGACGTGCGCCGGGCCAAGGCCACGGGGCGTCTCGCGGTGGCCTTCGACCTCGAGGACGCCAATCCGTTGGGCGGCTGCATCGACACCGTGCAGACGTACTACGACCTCGGGGTCCGGACGATGCTGCTCACCTACAACCAGCGGAATCTCGCCGGTTCGGGATGCCACGACGCCTCCGACGGAGGCCTGACGGAGTTCGGCAGAGACGTGGTGGCGGAGATGAACCGCGTGGGCATGGTGGTCGACGCCACCCACTGTTCCTACCGCACATCGATGGACATCTTCGCCGCGTCGACGGCACCGGTCGTACTGTCCCATTCGGCGACGCGCGCGATCCACGACCACGAGCGCAATGTGTGGGACGACCAGATCCGGGCCTGCGCGGCGACCGGTGGCGTCATCGGCATCAACGGCGTGGGGATCTTCCTGGGCGACAACGACACGAGCACCGGAGCACTCGTCCGCCACATCGATCACGCCGTCGGCCTGGTCGGCTGGGAGCATGTGGGGATCGGACTCGACTTCTGCTTCGCTGCGGACGACGTCAACGACGAGCTGACCCAGAACCCCGACCTTTTTCCGCCGAGCTACGACCAGTGGGATCGCATCGATTTCATCGAGCCGGAGCGCCTGCCCGAGATCGCAACTGCACTGGCGGATCGCGCCTATTCACCAGAAGCGATCCGGGGAATCCTCGGCGAGAATTTTCTCCGTGTGGCACAGGCCGTGTGGCGCTGATCGCACGCGGGCCGTCAAGGAGCTGGGCGCCGAGCGGGAGTCGGCGAGTCGCCCTCCCGCCGAGACGTCGTGAGCATCATCAGCTAGCGAAGGTTCATGCGAGTTCTGCGCCCCGCGGATGGACGCAGTTGTTTTGGAGAGGGAGTTCATGTCACTTCTGTTGACCGGTGCGACCGTCATCGACGGTGTCTCCGACGGGGGGATCGAAGGCCAGTCCATCTTGGTGGACAACGGTCGTATCGTGGCGATCGGCCGATCGGAGGAGATTCCGGTTCCGCCGGACCACGAAATCGTTGACCTCAGCGGTAAGTTCATCATCCCCGGGTTGATGAACGCCAATGTGCATCTGTTCGTCAATGTCCTCTTCGAGACGCTGGTCCGGTACGAAGGCCGCTACGAGGACCTCATCGCCGAGGCCGCCCAAGTCGCCCTCAAAGGCGGCATGACCACGGTCTTCGACACGTGGGGGCCACGACGCGCGCTCATGGCCGTTCGCGACAAGATCGACCGGGGTGAGATCGCGGGCAGCCGGGTGCGCTGCGCCGGCAACATCATCGGCTTCGATGGCCCGTTCTCCCCGGACTTCATCGGGAGGACCCCAGGGGTCGGCAGCTCTCATTTCGTCGACCGGGTGAACGCGGCGTGGGTCGAGAACTCCGGCCGCCACCTGATGTGGCTGACACCCGAGGCGGTGGGGGAGGAGGTCGGCAAATACATCGAGCACGGCATCGACTTCGTCAAGTACGCCTCGAACGAACACGGCGGAACGTCAGCCGGTGCCTTCCTGCAGTTCTCCGAGCGAACGCAACGTGCCATCGTCCGGGAAGCCCATCGCGCCGGACTGACCGCCCAAGCGCACGTTTCGTCGGTCGAGGGTCTGAGAATCTCGATCGAGGCGGGCTGCGACCTCGTTCAGCATTGCAACATGACGGGACCTGTCGAGATCCCGAGCGAGACCCTCGAACTGCTTTCGCAGGGGAGGTGCGGTGCCGTCATCTTTCCGCTGACCGACAGCGGTATGGCGGCCCTGAAGGAAAGCGTCTCGGATCTTGAATGGACGATGTGGAAAGCGTCAGACGCCAATGCCCGCAATCTCATCAGCGTCGGCGCGACGATTCTCCTCGCGAACGACGGAGGGATCTTCGCCCCGGAAGTCATGCAGGAGCCGATGATCAAGGGAACCTGGAACGGGTTGCCCGAGGATGAGGCTCTGGGACGGCTGGCCACAGGTCACTTCGTCTGGCTGCGCGCCATGGAGGAAAAGGGGATGGCGCCGATGGACTTGCTGCACGCGGCGACCCGCAACGTCGCCAGGGCTTACAAGGCCGAGGACGATCTCGGAACACTCGAAGTAGGCAAGATCGCAGACATGGTCGTCCTCGACGAGGATCCGCTGCAGGCCGCCAAGAACTACCGAAGCATTCACGCGGTGGTCAAGGACGGCGCCCTGGTAGATCTTGACGCGCTCCCGGAGCGGCCCCTGTTGACCGCGGACCTTCCTGCTCCGCTCGAGGAAGAGACCCGCTACAAAAAGGCCCTCCACGACGGAGTTCGCTTGCCGGGCTGCCCCACCTGCGTGACCGGCAGGCACTGACCGGGAACCTGTGCCGGGACCCCGCGCCCGGCAATCGCTCGAACCCCCGCGACCACGACGTTGAATCCTTCCCCGAAGTCCTGCCGGGGCGACAGGCCTGGACGCCGTGCATGCCGTGTATCTGGGCGGACTCGGTGCACCACCGCGCCGCCCGCCGCCCCTACCCGTACCGAGGCCGTGTAGCAGCCGGCGGACGGCTGCGCCGGCCTCGGCCACTATCTGATGTGCGGCGGAGCAGGGGGATGCCGTATCGTGATCGGGTTCCTGCGCCGAGCTGTCGGTGGCAGTGAACCCAGTTCCTGTTCCTTTGTGTGGATCTTGAGGTGACGTCCTACTAACCAGGCCATGTAGTCGTCCGTGTTCCCCGCGTGCTGTTGTGTCGCACGTGTCCGGGGGCGGACGTCGCGCTGGCCTGAGTTGCGTCACCCCTCCCGCCGTTTTCTGTCTTTTCCCGGGTGCAGCTCTGCCGTCTGCCCCGGGTTTCGTGTTTTCCGGCCCCGGTGCGGCTGTCGGCAGGGCTCCCCGATCCTCGGATCAGGAGTTTCCCGTCGTGTCTTCCTCCGCGCTCGGCAACGAGCCGCAGCACACCACCCCGCCCCCAGATCACCCCACCCCTGGCCTGTCGAAGATGGGTCTGGCTGCCTGGATCGCCCTCTTGGTGCTGCTGGGCGCCGAGCTCATGGACATGATCGACCAGTCGGTCGTCCTGACCGCCCTGCCCGCGATCCAGGAATCGACCGGCGCCGGACCGGACGCGGTGCAGTGGCTGACCACCGGTTATTCCCTGCCCATCGCCGTCGGACTGATCACCGGCGGACGCCTCGGCGACCTCTACGGCCGGCGGAAGATCCTCCTGGTCGGCACCGTCGTGTTCACCACGGCCTCGCTGCTGTGCGGCCTCGCCGCCGGGCCCGGCATGCTGATCGGCGCCCGCGCCCTCCAGGGCGCGGGAGTGGCCCTGATGATCCCGCAGATCCTGGCCACCCTCCACGTCACCTTCGAGGGGCACAACCGCAGCAAAGTGTTCGGTCTGTACGGGGCCGTCATGTCGCTCGCCAATGTCCTGGGACCGGTACTGGGGGGCCTGCTGACCGAGGTGGACCTGTTCGGGCTGTCCTGGCGGCCGATCTTCCTGGTCAACGTGCCCGTCGGCCTTGCCGTCCTCCTGCTGGGACGCCGGTTCATCCCCGAGTCGACCGTGAAGAAGGCCGAACGGCTCGACCTGACCGGCATGGTGCTGTCCGCGCTGGCCACCGTCCTGATTGTCTTCCCGCTTACCGAGGGCCACCTCCATCACTGGCCGCTGTGGTGCTTCGTCCTCCTGGCCACTGGCCTGCTCGTGCTAGCCGTTTTCCTGCGCCAGCAGCAGCACAAGCAGGGCAATGCCCCGCTCGTGGCTCTGCCGCTGTTCCGGGACAGGCAGTTCTCCGGTGGCATGGCCGCGCAGCTGATGCATGGCCTGCTGTGCGGGCTGTTCTTCATGACCTGGACGCTCTACCTCCAGCGCGGCCTGGGCATGAGCCCCTTCCACGCGGCCCTGGCCTTCGTGCTGCTCTCCATCGGAGAGCTGGCCGGCGCGACCATCGCGGCCAGAAGCGCTGGACGCTTCGCCCGCCGGTTGCCGCAGGCCGGAGCCCTCATCACGCTCGCTGCGATGGCTGCCTACGGGCTCCAGGCCGACGCGGGCCAGGGGGACCTGACCCTGCTGGCGATGACCACTCCTGTGGTACTGATCGGGTTCGGTCTCGGCATGGTCAGCGGACCGCTCGCCGACATGTCGCTGGCCAGGGTCCCGCACGAGGACGCCGGGTCAGCGTCGGGACTGTTCAACACCGTCATGCACCTGGGTATCGCCCTCGGTACCGCGGTGACCGCCCTGGTGTTCTTCGCCACCACCGGCGGCTCTCCCGACTCCGGACTCAACCGCGACGCGTTCCTGACCGTGCTGTGGTGGGTCGCCAGCCTCCTCGCCCTGATGTGGGCCCTGATGTTCTGCCTGCCCAAGCAGGCCAACAGCCGGGCCGACTGAGCCACCCAGATCCTGGCCGCGACGA
>NZ_JBNNJZ010000601.1:0-4766 GCF_050270335.1 Streptomyces sp. NPDC059900 | reverse complement strand
GAGGAGGCCCTCTTGCCGCAGTCTTGCGTGTCTGCGCCCGTCGCGTCCAACTCGCGGGTGTTGCTGTGCGATTGCCTCGCGCACAGGTTCGGGAATGCCGCCGATCACCCGGACCGCACCGCGTGTTACGGCTCGGACATGACGGACGCGGAATGGCAGGTCATGCGGGCTGCACTGCCGGTCCCGGCCTGGTTCCAGGGGCGGGGCGGCCGGCCCGAGGGCTACTGCCACCGCGTCATGCTGGATGCGGTCCGCTACGTCGTCGACAACGGGGTGAAGTGGGTGAACCTGCCTGCGGACTTCCCGCCGTACCGGCGCGTGCACGCCTTCGCCCGCCGCTGGCAGATCACCGGCCTGCTCGCCGAGCTCCACGACCGGCTTCGCGACGCGGTTCGCACGCAGGAGGGCCGTTCCCCGGACCCGACAGCCGGCGTCGTCGACTCGCAGTCCGTTCGGGCGGCAGCGAATGTCCCCAGGTCAACGTCGGGATGGGACGGCGGGAAGAAGGTCGGCGGAAGGAAACGGCACCTGGTGGTGGACTGCCTCGGCCTCATCCTGGCCATTGCCGTGACCGCGGCGAGCGTGCAGGACCGCGATGCGGCCGCCCCGCTGTTCGAGCCACTGCGCAAGCGGTACTTCTCGATCCGTCTCATCTGGGCGGACGGCGCCTACTCGGGCAGCCTCGTCGCCTGGGCCCAGGAGAATCTGCAGCTCACCCTGGACATCGTGAAACGCGCCGACGACGCCACAGGGTTCGTGGTGCTGCCGAGACGGTGGGTCGTGGAGCGAACCTTGAGCTGGCTGGTCCGCTCCAGACGGCTGGTCCGTGACTACGAGACCCTGCCCGCCATGCACGAGGCCATGGTGCTGTGGTCGATGACGATGCTCATGTCCGCCCGCCTCGCCGGGCGCCGCCGTGACGCATTCATCCCGCGTTGGCCGCAACCGGCAGCGTGAACACGTTCGGCCTCACCTCTGCAGCCCAGCCCCGCGCGACCAGCCGCTTCACTCGCGAGCGCACCCCCTCGATCCGCGCCGGGGTGACCTCGCCGCCGAGCTGCAGCGCAATCGGCTTCACCCGCAGCCCCTGCGTCGCCTCCGACCCGGCGAGCACCGACAAGATCTGCTGATACTCCACGGCCAGGACCTGCACCCCCATACCCGCGACCCGCTCGGGAACCACCGAACCGGCAAGGGCACCGGACACCGGACCCACGGCCTCATCGGGCACCCGGGACAACACCTCCGTCACCGTCGCTCGCGCCTCGGCCAGCCGCGACAGTTCCACACGAGCCGACCCGAGCGCGGCCTGCACCCGCTCGGCCTCCGCCTCCAGCCGGGTCACCTCTTCCCGGACGTTCTTCTCCCGAGCCTCCAGCAATCCGAGCACCGACGGCATGACCACCTCCGCGAACGACACGAGTAGACGACCACCCGAACCATCCCGCTACAGACGCGAGTTCACGCACCACCAGCCAGGATCAAACCATCACGTTCGGAAGGCGGATGGCTTCTCAGCTGCCATCACCTACCCGCTCCCATCTCGAGCTGGGGCCCGGCGCCTGGCACACCGGCAGCTGAGCAGGCGAGCCGGGCAGCAAGCACTCGTTCACAAGAAGACTCCCCGCCGGACACTCCGCCCATAGCCCTCGGCCCGGGCGCACCGAAGCGAGTCAGCGGCCCCGCCGTACGCCGCGCGTGCGCAGCCCACCACCCGCTGCGCCGCGCAGGCACGCACACCTGCCGCGCATGGCGGGTTTGATTGCGCCCCGACCCTGACCGGCACGCCCCAGGGCCGTATCTCGCCGAATCTGTGCCAGGTATGCACCGCCGTGGTGTCCGGCACGGGCGCACAACAGTGCTGCGCCCGCAGCCCGTCCTGGCAGCTCGACAGAGAAGACCGCCACCATCTCCGAAGCACCGCCCGCTTCTGCCCGGCCTGCGGGCGCCCGAACGATGACTGTCCGCAGGCATCCTGAGCAGTCCCCCGTCGCCCCCACTACAGCACGCCGTCCACCGCAGTGGCCTCCCGGGCGACCGTTCCCCGGCGGTGCACAACGCTTGCCGACACCGTGAAGCCGCATCGGCAGCGCGGTGCAGGCATTTGGCATCCCAGCGCTCCCTCCGGGATGGCGGGTACGGTGGCCGGCATGACCGACGACATACAGAGGGTGGCTACGGCCTGGGGGCGGATCGAGGCGTGGCTCCAGGTGCATGCGCCGGCTTCCGCCGCACTGCTGCGTCCGCCGGCGAGTGCCGCCGCGGTTGCCGCGGCGGAGACGGCGATGGGGCTGGAGCTTCCAGCGACACTGGCGGCCTGGTACCGGCTGCGTGACGGTTTCGACGAGGGCCACGGATCAGGGATCCTGCCGTCCGGTATGGCGATGCTCCCTCTCGAACAACTGGTGGACGAGTACCAGACCCACACCGATGACTGGGAGCGGGAGGAGGGCATTGTGCCCTTCGCACGGACCGCGGGGGACCTCTGGTCCGGCTGGTACGTCGACGCCCGCAAGGACGATCCCTTTTTCGGCGGACTGGGACACTGGTCGGTCGACGGTGGAGACGAGCCCTACCCCTCCGGCTCGGATCGGTGGCTGCTCGCAGACTGGCTGGTTGAGCTGGCCGCTGCGCTGGAGGAGGGACGTTGTCTGCAGTGGCCCGGCGGGGGCACTGACGCTTACAACTGGCCCGTGCTGACCGGGAGACAGGGGCTGACCTGGGTTGATCCCCGGGATCCCCGGCTGTTCCCCGACGGGATGAGCAAGCTGGAGGGGCCCCGCTAGAGCCGGGGCCAGGGAGGGCGTGCGCCTACCTGGCCCCGGCGATCAGCTGTGCGTTTCGCCGGCTACGGCTTGGGGACGGTGCACGTCACGGTCGCCTTGCTGGCATCGCAGTGCTCGAACTCGGGGAAGCGCACCCAGTACTCGTCCTTGTCCAGCAGGTGGTATTTGCCCGCGGCGGAGAAGGTGCCGGAAAATCCGGCCATCGAACCGGAGTTGATCCAGCCCGACATGGCGGAGCGTCCGCAGACTTCCTTCCATGTCGGTGCCGCCTTCCGGCTGTCGTCGTACAGGTGCCATTCGCCCTGCTTGACACGGGTGGCGTAGGTCTGGACACAGGTATTGCCTGACGTGACCTCGTTGAGCCCGTCGAGGGCGGACGGCATGCCGGCGGAGTTGTAGGTGGAGGCGTAGGCGAACTCGTCGCACGATGACGTGTCCGTCGGTTTGATCTCCGGCAGCAACGTGGTGTCCGGGTTGCCGTGGACGCTGGCCCAGCTCTTGCCGTCGCTTTCCTTGGGGCAGATGACGTCCCGGTTCTTCTGCGGGTCCCGGCCGTGCTCGTTCTTGTCGGCCAGCGGCAGGAACTTCATCGGCTTGCCCGCGCTCTTGCTGCCCGGGTGATTGGGCAGCTTCGACTGGATCAGCCAGCCGTGCGCGACGGCGGCCGGGTACTTCTTGAAGTTCATCACCCAGGTGGGCTTGTAGGCGGGGAAGACGCAGCCGGGCTTGGCGGGGGCGGCGATCTTGTCGCAGCGGACGTCCAGATCGGGCGTGGACGTTCCCAGGTCACCCTGGTCCAGTTCCTTGACCGTGTCGGGGGTGCGGGCCGACCATTCCCACTTC
This sequence comes from Streptomyces sp. NPDC059900, assembly GCF_050270335.1. Lineage (NCBI taxonomy): Bacteria > Bacillati > Actinomycetota > Actinomycetes > Kitasatosporales > Streptomycetaceae > Streptomyces > Streptomyces sp. NPDC059900. The sequence continues at coordinate 1,137 of NZ_JBNNJZ010000601.1, read as the reverse complement.
ATCGCCACCTTGGAGATGCCGCTGGGGGCCGTGATCGACACGGTGTGATTGAACGTGGCGACGGCGACGTGGAGATCTGCACCGGTCGTGCTCCATGTGGGAAAGCCCCTCCACGTGGGCGAACTCGTGGAACAGTCCGGAGAGCAGGAGAACTTGGGGGTGAGCGTCAGCGGACCCCACTCAGTCTGCTTGCCCTCGAAGTCTGCGAAGTCGATCGGGAAGAGCGTCCACTCCTGCAGGAAGCTGGTCGATTGCGGGTCCAGCTTCATCTGGATCACCGAGGCGAACGTGCCGTCACCCGTCAGGATCGTCTGGCCGTTCGGCAACTTGCTGTAGATACGCGCGTGAATGGGCGTCGCCCTCTTCATGCAGGCCTCGGTGCGCTTGATCCAGTCCTTGCCGGGGCTGGTATCGGTACACCAGCTCACGAGGTCGGAGTCGGCCCGCACGCTGCGCAGACGCTGCTCCACAGTGGCCCGCTGCTTCTTGGTCAGCTCATCGGGCCGGCCGACCTCCAAACAGCCGATCTTGTTGTTGCCGAGGTCGGAGCAGTTCTCGTCCGGGCCGGGCCGGGTCTTGCGCAGAGAGGGGTCGTCTACGGTCCGCTGCGCTTCCAGCGGTTCCTGGAACTCCTCCAGGTTGACCTTCGCGGCGTTCTTGTCCGGCTCCGGCAGCTTGATGTCGACGGCCCGGTCGCGGATCTTCAACTTGGCCCAGGGAGACCACTCGGTCTCGTACAGACCGCCGTCGTAGGCGGAGGTGTGGAAAGCGTAGGTGACGCCGGGCTTCAGGATCCCGTAATCGACCGTGACTTTCGCCGTTTTGCCGGAGGGCACGAAGTCGGATACGAGCACGCCGAACTCGCTGTCATCGAGCTTGACTTGCGTCTTGGGCTTGCCGTTGGCGTCCGTCGTATAGACCTCGAAGGTCAGGTTGGCCTCGTCGTTGTCCTTGTCCGTGACGGTGTTGCTCAGGACCGTCTCCGTACTGCTGACCTGCCACACACCGCCCGCCTGGCTGGTCGAGGGGCCGGCCTGCGGATTCTTGCCCGAGACCGGCCGGTTGCCGGCTCGCACGTTCTTCTCCGGGCCCGCTGCTGGGCGTGAGGAAGGGGCGGCGGTGGGGTCGGGGTTGGGG
>NZ_JBNNJZ010000600.1:0-4770 GCF_050270335.1 Streptomyces sp. NPDC059900 | reverse complement strand
TCCACCGGCCGCCCCAAGGGCGTGGCCGTGCAGCACGCCGGGCTCACCAGCCTCTTCCACCACCATCTGCGGGAGTTCGCCGCACCGGCCCTGCGCGAGGCAGGGCGGGACCGCTTCCGGGTCGCGCTCACCAACTCCTTCTCCTTCGACGCCTCCTGGACCGAGCTGCTGTGGCTGGTCGCCGGGCACGAACTGCACGTCATCGACGACGACACCAGGCGCGACGCCGCCGCCCTCACCGCCTACGCGGCCCGCCACGCCCTGGACCTGCTCGACACCACACCGAGCCACGCCCGCCAGCTGGTCGACACGGGCCTGCTCACCGGCGCCCACCGCCCGCACGTCCTGGTGCTCGGCGGCGAGGCCGTCCCCGACGACCTCTGGGCCGAACTGCGCGCCACCGAGGGACTGAGCGCGCGCAACGTCTACGGGCCCACCGAATGCACCGTCGACGCCTTCTACTGCGACCTGCGCGACGCCCCCTCGCCCGTCATCGGCCACCCCGTCGACAACCTGCGCGCGCACGTCCTGGACACCGCCCTGCGCCCGGTGCCGCCCGGCAGCACCGGCGAGCTGTACCTCTGCGGCGAGGGCCTTGCCCGCGGCTACCTCGGCCGCGCCGCCCTGACCGCCGAGCGGTTCCTGGCCGACCCCTGCGGCCCGCCCGGCGGCCGCATGTACCGCACCGGCGACCTGGTGCGCAGCGCCCCCGACGGGCAACTCTTGTTCCAGGGACGCGCCGACGAACAGCTGAAGGTACGCGGCCACCGCATCGAACCCGTCGAGATCGAGGCCGCCCTGGCCACCCACCCCGGCATCGCCCAGTGCGCCGTCATCCTGCGCGAGGACAAGCCCGGCGTACGCCACCTGACCGCCTACGCCACCACCGCCCGAGGCACCACCGGCCAAGGCACCGCCGCCCAGGGGGCCGGCGCCCCCGAACCCGCCGCCCTGCGCGCCCACCTCGCCGCCACCCTGCCCGACTACATGGTCCCCGCGGCCTACGTGCTCCTCGACGCCCTGCCGCTGACCCCCAACGGCAAGCTCGACCGGCGCGCCCTGCCCGCCCCCGAGATCGGGGCGGCCCCCGACAGCCGCGCACCGCGCAGCCCCGACGAGGAACTGCTCTGCGGCCTGTACGCCCGGCTGCTCGGCGCCGCCCGGATCGGCATCGACGACAGCTTCTTCGCCCTCGGCGGCGACTCCCTGCTCGCGGTGCGCCTCGCCGCCCTCGCCCGGGACGCCGGGCTGGAGTTCAGCGCAGCCGAGGTGTTCCGGCACAAGACCGTCGCCGAACTCGCCCCCGCCGCCCGTCGCGCGGCGCCCGCCACCGGCGCCCCGGCCGCGCTGCCCGACCCGGAGCCCGCCGACGCCGCCGAGCTCCGCGCCGCCCACCCCGGCCACACCGACGCCCTGCCGCTCACCCCGCTCCAGGAGGGCATGCTCTTCCACGCCCTGTACGACACCGAGGCCGCCGACCCCTACCTCGCCCAGACCACGTACGAACTGACCGGCTCCCTCGACGCCGAGGCCCTGCGCGGCGCCTGCGACGCGCTCGTCACCCGGCACGAGAGCCTGCGCGCCGCCTTCGCCCGTACCGCGTCGGGTCGCACCTACCAGGTGATCACGGACGCCTGCGCCGCGCCCTGGCGGCAGCTCGACCTCACCGGCGAGGACCCCGACGGCCAGGCGCGGCTGCTGGCCACGGAGGAGGAGGCGGACCGCGCCCGGCGCTTCGACCTCGGCACGGCGCCGCTGGTGCGGTTCACCCTGGCCCGGCTCTCCGGCGACCGGCACGCCCTGATCCTGACGGGGCATCACATCGTCCTCGACGGCTGGTCCCTGCCCCTGCTCATGGGCGACCTGCTCGACGTCCTGAGCGAGGGTCCGCACACCCCCGCCCCGCACACCCCCGCCCCTCGCGCCGCCCGGCTGCGCGACTATGCCGCCCTGCTGGCCGCACGCGACCAGGACGCGGCGGACGCAGCCTGGCGCGCCGCCCTCGACGGCGTCGACGAACCGACCCTGGTCGCGCCCGGCGCGGAGGCCGCAGGCACACCGGTCGCGCCCGAGCAGGTGACCGTCGAACTCTCCGGCAGCGAGACCGAGTTGCTCACCGCGGCGGCCCGCGCCCGCGGACTCACCCTCAACACCGTCCTGCAAGGCGCCTGGGCGGCCGTCGCCGGCCAGCTGGCCGGGCGCGACGACGTCGTCTTCGGCTCCACCACGTCGGTACGGCCCCCCGAACTGCCGGGCGTCGAGAAGCTGGTCGGGCTGCTCATCAACACCGTCCCCGTGCGCGTACGGCTCGATCCGGCCGAGCCCTTCGCCCGGCTGCTCGCCCGGCTCCAGGACGAGCAGGCCGCGCTCAGCCCGCACCACCACACGGGACTGGCCGCCCTACGGCATGCCACCGGCCTCGACCGGCTCTTCGACACCACCACGGTCCTTGAGAGCCACCTGACCGGCGACGGCGAGTCCGTGCCCGACCGGCCCGGCTGCGGCCTCGCGGTCCGGGTCGCCGCCAGCCACGGCGCCACCCACTACCCGCTGTCCCTGGTCGCCGTCCCCGGCCGGGCCCTGCGCCTCAACCTCGGCTACCGGCCCGACCTGTTCGACCGGGACACCGCCACCGCGATCGCCGCCCGCACCGCACGGCTCCTGACCGCCTTCGCGACCGACCCGGACACGCCGGTGGCCCGCCTTCCGCTGGCCTCGGCCACCGAGCGCGAGAGGGTGCTGCGCGCCTTCAACGCCGCGACCCCGCCGGCCAGTGCCGGGAATCTGCCCGGCCGCATCGCCGCGCAGGCCGCCCGTACCCCTGACGCGCCCGCCCTGATCAGCGACGGCCGCACCCTGACCTACGCCGAACTCGACCGGGCCGCCACCCGCCTAGCACACCGCCTTCGCCACACCGGGGTGCGCCCCGAGGAGCCGGTCGCCGTCCTCCAGGAACGCGGCTGCGACCTCGTCGTCTCGCTGCTCGCCGTCCTGAAGGCCGGGGGCGCCTGCCTGCCGCTGGACTCCCGCTCGCCCGCCGGGCGGCTGCGCGCCATGACCGAGCGTGCGGGCGTACGCGTCCTGCTCACCGACCCGGCGTCCGACGCCCTGGCCACGGCCGTGCGGGCCCCGCACGTTCTGGACGTCACCCGGGACCCCAAACGGGACTTCACACGGGACGAACCGGTTCCGCCAAACCCCCTGCCCGACCTCCACCCCGACCAGCTGGCGCAGGTGCTCTTCACCTCCGGCTCCACCGGCGAGCCCAAGGGCGTGGCGCTCACGCACCGCGCCGTCCTGGACCTGGCCGGGGACACCGCGTGGCGCAGCGGCCACCACCGCCGGGTGCTCCAGCACTCCTCCCAGGCGTTCGACGCGGCGACGTACGAGATGTGGGTCCCGCTGCTGCACGGCGGCGCCGTCGTCCTCGCCCCGCCCGGCGAACTCGACGCCGCCGCCCTGGAGCACGCCATCACCGCCCACGGGGTGACTGCCGCCTGGCTGACCGCCGGTCTCTTCCGGCTGCTCGCCGAGGAGTCCCCGGCGTCCTTCCGGGGCCTGGGCGAAGTGTGGGCCGGCGGCGACGTGGTCCCGGCGCAGGCCGTACGGGCCGTGATGGACGCCTGCCCCGGCATCGTCGTCACCGACGGCTACGGACCCACCGAGACCACTGTCTTCGCCGCCCGCCACCCCCTGCACGACCCCTCCGAGATCCCCGCCACGGTGCCCATCGGCCGCCCCCTCGACGGCGTCAGCGCCTACGTCCTGGACCACGCGCTGCGCCCCGTCCCGCCCGGCGCCCCCGGCGAACTCCACCTCTCCGGGCCCGGCCTGGCCCGCGGCTACCTCGGCCGCGCGGCCCTGACCGCCGAACGGTTCGTCGCCGACCCCTTCGGAGCCTCGGGCGGGCGGATGTACCGCACCGGCGACCTGGTGCGGTGGACCGCCGACGGTGTCCTCGTCTTCCTCGGCCGCGCCGACGACCAGGTCAAGGTGCGCGGCTTCCGCATCGAACCGGCGGAGATCGACGCCGCCCTGACCCGGCACCCGGACGTCGCCCAGAGCTGCGTGATGCCCCGCGAGGACACCCCCGGCGTCAAGCGCCTGGTCGCCTACGTCGTGCCGCCCGCCGGACGAGACATCCCGGACGCCGGTGAACTGCGCGCCCACTTGGCGCCGTTGCTCGCCGAGTACCAGATTCCGGCGGCCTTCGTACCCCTGGAGCGGCTGCCGCTGACCGCCAACGGCAAGGTCGACCGGCGCGCCCTGCCCGCCCCCACCTTCACCACCGGCCACACGCACCGCGCCCCGGACGGACCCCGCGAGGAACTGCTCTGCGCGCTCTACGCCGACGTGCTCGGCCTGGATCAAGTCGGCCCCGACGACGGGTTCTTCGAACTCGGCGGCGATTCCATCGTCTCCGTACGCCTGGTCGCCCGGGCCCGCGCGGCCGGTCTCGCCCTCACCCCGCGTGACGTCTTCACCGGGCGGACGCCCGCGGCCCTGGCTGCCGCCGCCCACGTCCTGCCCCCGGACGCGGACACGGCACCGGCCGACGACGCACCGCCCCCGCCACCACCCGCGATGGACGCCACGGAACTCGACGAGCTGCTGTCCGAATGGGAGACGACCCAGTGACCACGCCAACGGCTCCCGCGGGCTCCGGCCCCCGCCCCGAGCGATCCGAGCACTCTGAGCGCCCCGAGCGCCCCGAGGTGCTGCCCCTCACCCCGCTCCAGGAGGGCATGCTCTTCCACTCCCTCTACGACC
>NZ_JBNNJZ010000599.1:0-4773 GCF_050270335.1 Streptomyces sp. NPDC059900 | reverse complement strand
GGCAGAGCGATCTCCTCGCCCATCTCAATGTCTGGGCAGTGAAGGCCCGTCCCGAGGTCCCGGATGGCCCGGTGGCGCTGGCCATGGACCGCGGGCTGGACTGGCTCGCCCGGTCAGGACTGGATACGCACGCAGCCGTGGATGTGCCGCCGGTCTTCGGTCCGGGAGACGGCAACCTCGCCAACTATCTCTGGGACGGCTCCAGTGTCCGGGTGGTCGACTTTGAGGACTCGGGGCGCAGTGACCGCGCTTTCGAACTCGCGGAGATCACCGAGCACGTGGGGAGTTGGGTGGAGCACCCGCTCGATGCCCTGTCGTTCTTGCGGCACTTCGACCTGACGGCCGCCGAATCCGTACGGCTCGAGCGCTGCCGCCGGCTCCTCGCCCTGGTCTGGCTGTTCCTCCTGTATTTCGACAGCCACAGCGAGGACACCAGGAATCCGGTCGGCACGGTGGAGCGGCAAGCCGACCGTTTGCTGCGCCTGCTGGCCTGATCGGTGTTCCTGGGCTGCGCCGCAGCAGCCCTCGGCGTGATCGTCGAATCCGGGTCCTCGTCCCGGCCCTCGGCGGTTAACCTGACCAGCGCCCGGCGAACTGCGCGCATTGGAGAAGGTGTTGACGGAACGGTCGAGTGGGTATCGCCCCACCCTTGAGGACGTGGCGCACCGGGCCGGGGTTTCGAAGTCCACGGTGTCGCGGGTGATCAACCGGGAGCCCCGCGTGCGGGCCGCGGTTGCCGAGCGTGTCCGGCAGGCCGTGGACGAGCTCGGCTACGTACCCAACCAGGCCGCCCGCAGCCTGGTCACGCGCCGCAACAACGCCGTCGCCGTCGTGGTCACCGAACCGCAGAACCGGCTTTTCGTGGACCCGTACTTCAACTGCCTGCTGCGCGGAATCCGACAGGAACTCGTCCAACAAGGCGCGCAGCCGGTGCTGTTGTTCATCGAGGAGCCGGACGACTATCCCCGCGTCGGGAACTTCCTGGGCGGCGGCCACGTCGACGGCGCCCTGCTGTTCTCGCTGCGCACCGACGACCCATTGCCCGCCATGGTCGAGCACATGGGGCTTCCCGCCGTGTTCGGCGGGCGCCCGGCCGACGGTTCCGGCCATCGCAGCCACACGTACACATATGTCGATGCCGACAACCGCGGCGGGGCCAGGGAAGCCGTCCGGTATCTCCTGTCGCTGGGGCGCCGCCGCATAGCGACCATCACCGGTCCGCTCAACCAGGCCTCCGCGATCGACCGCCTCGACGGCTACCGGGACGTACTGCTCGATGCCCTGCCCCAGCTCGTCGCCGAGAGCGACTTCACGTTGCAGGGCGGCGCTGATGCCATGGTCCGGCTCCTCGACCGGTGCCCCGACCTGGACGCCGTCTTCGTCGCCTCCGACCTCATGGCTTCCGGAGCCCTGCGCATACTGCGAGAGCGCGGGCTCCGTGTACCCGAAGACGTGGCGGTCGTCGGCTTCGACGATCTGGCGACCATCGCCGAGGCGACGGAGCCGCCGCTGACCACGGTGCACCAGGACATCGAGGGCATGGGACGCCTGATGGCCCAGTTGCTGTTCAAGCGGACAGCAGACCCGTCCGCATCGACGGAGGGTGGCCCTCCGATGTCCTCCGTGGTCACGCCGGTACGTCTGGCCGTGCGGCAGTCCGCCTGAGCCTGCTGACTCCGAGGAGCCGGCGGGCCGCCCACCCGACGTCCTAGCCGTGGAACGCCGTGGTCGTTTCGAGCGCGGCGCGCTCGGTCGTCACGCGGTTCACCGGCGCGGACTCGTCGGCATAGCCGAAGGAGATGCCGACGAGCAGCTTTCCTCCGGTGACGCCGACTTCGTCCCGCACGGTGTCGGCGTAGAAGCTGAGCAGTCCCTGCGGGCAGCTGTCCACGCCGTAGGCGGTCATCGCCAGGAGCAGGGTCTGCATGTAGGCGCCGACGTCGGCAGCCAGCCTCGCCGCGCCGTCGCCGTGGACGAACAGGAACGCGGCGTGCGGCGCGCCGTAGAACTCCAGGCTCTGCGCGTCGTACGCGGCGCGTGCTGCCCGGTCGTCGGGGCCGATGCCCAGTGCTCCGTACAGCCCGGCTCCGAAGGCGGATCGGCGTGCCCGGTGCACCTGCGCGTACATGTCCTCGGAGTACGGGAAGTCCACCGACGTGCGCTGCTCGGCGTGGGCTGCTTGCAGGGCCTTCGCCAGGCGTTTGCGCGCCGCACCGCTCACCACCTCCACCCGCCACGGCTGCGTATTGGAGTTGGACGGCGCTGCCCCGGCCAGCGAGAAGATCGCGCGCAGCGTGTCCGCAGGTACGGCGTCCGGGCGGAACGCGCGTGTGGCGTGACGGCCGCGTATCAGCTTTTCCGCGCAGCCACTCAGCTCAGTAGGAACGGGCCTGCTCATGGATCACTCCTCAGCGACAACGCAATACAAAGCAGCGCAATGCAAAGCAATGCAAGTAAACGCGCTCGTTTACCTTGAGGCCCACCGTAGCAAGCCAGTCCCACCGAAGTAAACGCGGGCGTATACTTCCCGCATGAGTACGACGACTGCCGCACCGCGCGGGCGGGGACGCGGGGGCCGGGAGCGCATCCTGGCCGCAGCCGCGCAGTTGTTCGCGGCCCAGGGGATCAACGCGACCGGCATGGAACAGATCGCGGACGAAGCACCGGTGTCCAAGCGCACCCTCTACGCGCACTTCCGGACCAAGGGCGACCTGGTCATCGCCCACCTACAGGACCTGGCATCGTCGGGCGCCACCCTGGAGAGCGTGCTGACCCGCGAAGAAATCCCCCCGCGGGACCGGATCCTCGGACTGTTCACCCAGCCCGCGGCGGACGCGGCTCCGGTGCGCGGATGCCCCTTCATCGATGCCGCCGCTGAGTTCCCCGACCCGCAGAGCGCGGTCCACTCCTACGCCCGCGAGCAGAAGCTGCGGATGGTTCAACTCGTCACCGCGCTGGTGAGCGATCTGGGTTGCCGGGAACCGAACGCGCTGGCCGAACAGTTGGTCACCCTTGCGGACGGGGCGGCCAGTCGCGCCATGGTGCTGGACGACAAGGACTACGGCCGGCATGCACGAACGGCAGCGGAGATCCTGCTCGAACGGGCACTGCCGGGCGCGAGCTGACCACAGCGAGACCTCATCGACTACTGTGCGTGACAGAAAAAGTTCGAACAATAGCGCTGCGTAGCCCTATCGGCACAGGCTGTCCACGAGTACGCTGGGGGCATAGTCCGTGGTACGACCGCATGCCGTCAGCGCGGCAAGCGCGTACCGGCGACCTTACGAGTCCGGAGTGGGGCTCTCCCGCCAGCGGCTGCACCAGCGGGACCCTGCGCCCGCCACACAGCACCGCGAGAGACGCCGCTCCTTTTCGAGGGCTCCCCCTCTTCTCCGGCTTGGATGGTTCTCGACGGTGCACAGCAACCGGGACTGTCTATGCCCAGCTACTTCAACGACGATTCTCTGCTCATCGTGCCTGCAGGCACATCCGCGGGCGTGCGCCTGTTCGGAGAAGTCCTCGGCGCGCACAAAGGCGCGCTTGCCGTTGCCCTGACCGATCAGCGCCGCGTCACCCACGAGATCACCGTCGACCTGAGGGGTGTTCACTACCTCGCCAACAGCGCCCTGGAGATCCTCGTGGCTCTCGCCAACAATCTCCGTCCACCCCAGTGCCTGCTCATCCGCTCCGACCCTGCCCTGGCGCTCCAGGAAAGGCTCTCCGAACACGGGTGGGACGACATCGAAACCCTGCAACTCCTCGAAGCCGGCTGACCGCTTCGTACCGACAGCCTGTGGACCGGTCCCCACCGTCTGCCCCTACGGGGTGAACAGCGGGGCTCTCTCCCGGTGCGGGCGGGCAGGTAGCAGGTCAGCAGCCGCCGCAGTTGTAATAGAGGACATCCCAGTGATTGCCCTCGTCGGCATAGATGTTGCCGGAGCCGGACTTGTACTGCGGAGCACCGTCACCCCGCGGTCCGATGTAAGTGAAGGTGTTCTTGACGTAGTTCGTGACGCAGGTGCTCTTGCCGAAATCGAGCTTGTAGCCGTTCCAGTGCGAGTACGTGCCGCTCGCGTGGCCGGTCTCCGTGCCACCCGTGATGTTGAGGGCGCACCCGCTGGCACGCTTGAGGGTCTGGGCTCCTTGCGCGGTGGCGAGGTTGAGCTGGTCGAAGGACGTACACGTGGGGTTGTTGCGGTTCGAGCAGCCGCCGGAGGACGACCAGGTGACACCGGCCTCGCGGAACATCGATGTGGCGGTGGCATGGCTGATCTTCGTGGCGGCGAAGGCGTCGGTGGCCGTGGTGAGGACGCCGAAGCCTGGTGCGATCAGGGCGCCTGCGGACAGCGCGAGCGCGGTGAGCGCGGAGCGGATGCGCATGGGGGGGTTCCTTCCTGCCGGTGACCGTGCTGACGGTGGGACAGCTGTGGTGCAGGTGGAGCGCCGTGGTGCACGTGCGGTGAGGTGGCACGCGTGCAGTGCCGTGGTGCAGGTGGGTAAGGAGATGGTGCCCGGATCCGCGCCGCACGGCCAGAGGACAAAGCGGAAGGTCTCTCTGCGCTACGGGGCTTCCCTGCCGACCGGAATGCAGGGCTCCCCCGCCGCCAGGACTGCGGAGCTCCCCCGCCGCCCGGCTGCCGCTGCCTACCCTCCCTCCCCCTCCACGTACCGCTCCGTGATCGCCAGTGCCGCGGCCATGATGCTCAGCTGTGGATTGACTTCCGGGCAGGCGGGCAGCACGGAGCCGTCGGCGATCAGTACCCCGTGTACGCC
>NZ_JBNNJZ010000598.1:0-4784 GCF_050270335.1 Streptomyces sp. NPDC059900 | reverse complement strand
GGTACCGGCATCACCACGCCGATCTCCTCGCCGGCCTGCTCCAGGTCGGCCGCGTCCCACCGGGCGATGGCGTCGGCGACGGCCTGCTTCTCGGGCCAGGTGCGCAGGAGCTTGTAGACGGCGTTCTTGATCTTCGGGTACGGGTTGAGCGGCATCAGCCAGCGGCCGTCGCGGGCTTGGTAGAAGTCGAAGCCGAGCGGGTTGACCGGATCCGAGGGTGCGCCGCCCGGGTAGCCGTTCAGCAGTTCCCACTTCTTGTCGTAGAAGGGGCAGAGCCGGTGCGGGGCCTTGCGCAGGTCCATCGAGATGTCCTGGCCTTCGCCGCCGCGCAGGCGCCAGAGTGCCGCCAGCGCGACGGACTTGGCGGTCATGCCCAGGGCGGACACAGCGCCGAGGCGCATGATGCTCGGGACGATCGGGTCGCTGCCGATGAATTCGATGCTTCCGCCGCTGTCCTCTGGGCGCAGGCCGACCGAGGCGAGGGTCTCGCGCAGGGCCCGGTGGATGTCGAAGCCGTCGTCGCGGGTGAGCGGGTGGGCGATGGCCTGCTGGATGCGGTCGGTGAGTTCTTCGGCGCTCATGGGTGCTGCCGCCTTTGCGTGGTGCGGATGTCGGGGCGGGCTCGATCCGGGAAGCGGCCGCACGCCGGTTTGCAGGTGCGGCGTGTGACCGTATGAAGTTGTAATGTGCAACACGAGCGTAATCCCGGGTCGCCGTTGATGCAAAATGCAACTCACGGTGCGGGCGGGACGAGGAAAGGAAAGCCAAGTGGCCGATGACGACCGCGAAATACCGGCCCTGGTCCGCGAGCTGGTGACCCTCTCCCGGCGCTTCCGGGCCAACGCCGAGCGGCTCCATCCCGACCTGAGCTTCGTCGAGTACTCCCTGCTGTCCGAGATGGCCGAACGGGGCGGGGCCCGCGCGCGCGACCTGGTCGGCCTCTACGGCATCAACAAGTCCACGATCAGCCGCCAGGTCGCCGCTCTGCAGCAGGCAGGCCTGGTGGTACGCGAGACCGACCCCGACCACGCCCGCGGTCAGCTCCTGCACCCCAGCGACCGCGGCCGGGAACTCCTGGCCCACGCCGACACTCTGATGCACCGCGAGGTGGCCACCCGCACCGGCGCCTGGACCCCGGAGGAGGTCAGCACCCTGTGCGGCCTGCTCGCCCGCTACAACGCCGCGTCCTCCGCGGCCACGGAGGACACCCGCTCCTGAGGAGAGAGGTGAGGCCGGGCTAGGACCGCGTCGCCTTGTTGCAGTCCTCCCCGGAGGACTTGCCCGGCGCGACCGGTGCGCTGCGGTCGTAGGGATCGGTTTCCGTGCCGGTCGTGTCCGCCTGGCGGTCCGTGCCGTAGGGCGGGGTGAGGTAGCCGGTGGGGGCGCCGCAGCCGCCGTTGGTCATGTCGTACTTGTACGAGACGATCGAGAACGTGCCCGGCTCGGTGATCACCTTGTCGGGGTCGTCCCAGCTCAAGACCAGCTCCCGCCGGACGATGGTGCGCACGATCTCCTCGTCGCCGCCCGAGTCCGCGCGGGTGGTCGGGTAGACGAAGGTGACGTCGGCGGTCACCTGGAGCGCTCCGCGCTTGCCCTCCTTGTACGTGAGCAGGCCCCGGGTTTTCACGGTGTCGCCGACCAGGTCGGTGCGGGAGGTCTTGAAACGGCTGAAGAGCAGGAGGGGGTCGGCCTTCTCGCTCGGAGCGCGCAGAGAGGTCTTGAGGAAGGTCTGGACATCCGCCTGGTGCGGATTGATCAGCGCCATCGCCTTCTCGGGGCGCTCGCCTCGCAGTACCCCGCGGTCCAGGCCGGAGGCGACGAGGAAGTCCCGGCTGCGGGCGAGGGCCCGCTCGACCTCGGCCTTGCTCATCCAGCCGACCGCCTCGGCCTTCGGAACGGTGATGCCCGCCGCTCCGTTCGCCCACCTGGCCGCCGGCGAACCGCGGAACGGCTCGGCCTCGGTGGGCTGTTGGGCCGACCCGCTCGGGGGTGCCTGAGTCGGACGGGCGGTCTCGGCCGCCAGTGGCGGAGCGTCGGAGTCGTCGCCGGTGAACAGGTCCACCACCCGCCCCGGAGCGAGCGCCACCACCAGCAGCACCAACGCGGCCAGCAGCCCGGCCACGTACCAGCCCGTGCGCCGCTTCGGCTGTGCGGGCGTGTGGGTGCGCCATCCCTGCGGGGCGCCGCCGGGCTGCGCACGCAGCCGCTTCGCCACGTCGCGGGCCCGCGCCGAGGGCTCCTCGGGGGCGTCGGCCGTACCCTCCACCGACTCGCGCAGAAAGCGCTCCCACTCCTCGTCGGACGTGGACGAGCCATCCGGCTCCCTACCCGCAGCCATCCCCAACCCCCGGCACTCGGCAGACCGCAGCCCACTCCCCGGGGCGCGTCCGCATAATCGCACAGAGTGCGGACAGTGGGGTCGGCCGGACCCGAGTGGCACGTGGTGTTCGGGGGTAGAGCGATCTGGACCGTGGGACCGGACATTCGCGCACCCCGTGGTGCGCAGGGAGAAGGGCGACGACGCCATGAACACAAACGCCTCCAGAGGCTCGGTCCGTTTGAGCCTCGCGCTGGGCGCAGCCCTGGTGTCGAGCGTGCTGTGCGCCGCGGCGAGCGCGGCCGTGCCCGCGGACGCGAGCGGCGGCACAGGAACGGCATCCCCCGCGCGTACGGGGAGCGAACGCGCCTGCCCCGTCGTGTACTTCGACCTGGGCGAGACCCTGGTGCACACCGCCGAGGACGGAAGTACCGGCTATCAGCCCGGCGCGGCCTCCTATCTGCGGGCCTTACGCGAACGCCACATCAAGGTCGGCCTGATCACCAATGTCCCCTCCTCCTGGGGTGCGACCGACGCCGAGCGTGCCGCCCGGCTGAAGAAGGAAGTCGACACCACGTGGCAGGGCTCCGCGCCCTTCGCCTGGAAGGACTTCGGCGAGCGGATACGCACTCCGCGCACCGAGGCCGAACGCAAACCGGCCCCCGCTCTGTGGCAGCGGGCGAAGGCCGACTCGGGACGCTGCCGGGTCGTCTACCAGGCGGAGACGGCCGACGAGGTGACGGTGGCCTCCTCGCAGGGCTTCGTGGGATACCAGGTCGGCCGGCCCCACCGGCCCGTGTTCCTGCCGGTGGGGCTGGTCGACCAGTTGGACCACCGCTCCGGCTGATCGAAGCCCGCGCCCCGGCTACGACCGCGACCTGCCGCGTGCACCTCCGTCCGCGTCGGTGGCCGGGGCCTTCGCGCGTGCGGGCAGTGCTCCGGCGGGGCGCGCTTCCCGGCCCCGCTTGATCACCCCGCTGCGCAGCAGCAGTTGGAAGGCCCCGAGCAGCACCGCCGTGGCCAGGGCGCTGTGCCACAGCAGGGCGTCCAGGTGCCCGGCGGAGAGATAGGCGCCCGCGGCGACCGCGGCCAGCGCGCACACCGCGCGGTCCACGATGCTCTCGACCGAAAGGAGCGTGGCGCGCGGGGCGTCGGCGGGCACCGCGTCGTTCACCAGCTTGCGCTGGACGGGGTAGGCGAAGCCGGTCGCCGCGGCAAATAGGCACAGCAGCGCCACCACGGCCCACGGTCCGCCGAGCGTCATGGCCGCCAATGTGCCCGCCAGCGCGAGGCTGAGGATGGAGACCCAGGCCACCGGCGGCAGCCGGCGGCTGAGCCACTGGGGGCGGGCCGAGGCCACCGCCTCCGCCACGGTCATCGCGGCCAGGACTCCGCCGTGCGAGGCCTCGGCGATGCCGTGGTCCAGGAGGATCGGCTGGAAGAGGTTGACCTGGCAGATCCGGGAGAGCGTGAAGAGCGCCACGCCTTGGACCATCACCAGGGCCAGCCACCGCGACGAGGCGACGCAGCGCAGCGCGGAGCCCGCGTCGCGCAGGAACGCCCCGCCCCTGCGCCCGCCGTCCGCCCGGTCGGCGGCCTTGCTGCTGCCCCCGCCGGGCACCGCGAGCCGGGGCAGCGCGACGGCGCAGGCCAGGGAGCCCGCCGCGCTCGCGGCGCTGAGCACGTACGGGGCCGAGTGGGCGACGGCCATGAGGGGCCCCACCAGCGGCCAGCACACCACCTTCGCCGCAAGGCCCAGGGCGCGCGCGGTGCCCTCCGCCTTGAGGTAGTGCTCGTCGCACCCCTCGGCCCGCAGCCCGTCGTACAGGTAGGCGCTCGCCGCCCCCGAGGTCAGGGAGCGGCCCGCGGCGATGGCCAGGAAGTGCAGCAGGAAGCCGGTGTACGAGGCGCTGATCACCGGCGCCAGGTTCGCCGCCGTCATGACCACCGCTCCGGCCCGCAGGCAGTTGCGGGTGCCGATCCGGTCGGCGATCAGGCCGGTGGGGATCTCGAACAGGCAGAAGGCCACGTAGTAGATGCTCTGGATGCCGAAGATCTGTCCGTCCGAGAGCCCTGCCGCCTTCTGGAAGGCGTAGAACACCGGCATCCACCACAGCAGGTTGAACAGCAGCTGGAAGCCGTAGTTGAGGTGGATGATGCGGCGGGCGGTGTGCGTCAGGCCGGTATCCGTGCGCGGTCGGCCGAGGTGCGCCCTCACAGCGCGTACGGGCGGATCTGGACCAGCCGGAAGTCGCCCTGCTCGGTCATCAGCCACTCGATGTCCAGCGGCCGGTCCACGTCGGTGTCGCCGGGCGCGGCTCCGCTGAGCCCGGCTCCGCTGAAGTGCGACTGCAACAGCCGCCCGGTCAGGGACAGGTCGGCGAGCCGGGCCCGGGTGGCGGCGGGAAGACCGTCGCTCCAGGAGCCCAGGGCGACGGTGCGGCCGCCGCCCTCCACGGTGTTGTAC
>NZ_JBNNJZ010000597.1:0-4801 GCF_050270335.1 Streptomyces sp. NPDC059900 | reverse complement strand
GCTCCAGGCGGGCCTCGGGGTCGGGTCCGGGCTGCTGGCCCCGTCCGGTGCGTGTGGCGCTGAACAGGCTGTCCACGCGCGCCCGTTCCACGACGGCCGGGGCGATGCCGTCGCGCTCGGCCCGGGCGTCGAGAGCCTCGTCCGCTGCCTGCGACAGAGCTCTCATCAGCAGCCCGTAGTCCTTGCGCAGGCGTGTGACATCGTCGCCGGGCACCTTGACGGTGCGGATCACGGCCGGCAGCGACAGCCCCTGCAACAGCAGGGTGACCGCGGCCACGACGAACGCCATCAGGATCAACTGCGGCCGGTAGGGCGTTTCTTCGGGCAGCGTCTGGGCCGCCGCCACGGTGATCGCGCCGCGCATCCCGGACCAGGCCAGCACGACCCCGCCGCGCCAACCCAGTGTCTCGTTGAGCCGGAACTCGATGTCGGCGCCGACCCGAGTGACCCGGCGCTCGATCCGCTCCTTCTTGCGTGTGCCGAACCGCTCGGTGAGGTCGAACGTGGCCAGGCGGTCCTGCCAGCTCTCGATCAACGGCTTGGCCGCGGCGGCCCGGCGCTCGTCACGCCGGACCAGTGCCATCAGCGGCACCACGAACACGATGCGCACGACGATGACGAACCCGGTCAGGGCTAGCCCGTAGAGGAAGGCCCACCACGCGCCCATGCCGTTGGCGTGCGTGTGCGCCTCGTCGATGAGGGTCTTCAGGCTCAGCCCCATCAACAGGAAAATGGCGCTCTCCAGCAGGAAGGCGAGCGTGCGCCAGTTCATCTCCTCGCCGAGCCGGTCCTGGGCGCGCAGCAGCCGGGGGCCGAGGTGCCCGGTCACCAGGCCCGTGACGACCACGGCCAGCACCCCGGACGCGTCGAACTCCTCCGCGGGCACGAACGCCACGAAGGGCACCACGAACGAGATGGCCGTGTTCAGGACGGTGTCGTCGAGCAGGGCCCGGACCTTGACGTTCACGATGCCGACGATCATGCCGATCGCCACCGCGATCACCACGGAGAGCACGAACTTGCCCGCCACGCTCCACACCGACACCGACGCGGCCAACGCGGCGATCGCCGAGCGCAGCAGCACCAGGGCCGATGCGTCGTTGACCAGCCCCTCCCCCTCGAGCAGGGTCAGGAGCCGGGAAGGAAGCCCCAGTTTGCGGCCCACGGACGTCGCGGCGACCGCGTCGGTCGGGCTGATCACCGCTCCGAGCGCGAACGCCGCGGGCCAGCCCAGATCGGGCACCAGAAGATGCACCAGCCACCCCGCGCCCAGCGTCGACGCCACCACCAGCAGCACGGCGAGCCCGCCGATGGACCTGAGGTCGCGGCGGAAGTCCGTCGCGGGCATGTTCACGGCGGCCGAGTAGAGCAGCGGCGGGAGCACACCGGCGAGCACCCACTCCGGGTCGGTCTCCACCACCGGTACGCCGGGCACGAAGCTCAGCGCGATGCCCACCACGACCAGGCTCAGCGGTGCGGCCAGGCCCAGGCGCTGGGAGAACGCGGCGACGGCCACGATGCTCGCGACACCCACCACGGCGATCAAGGTGACTTCCATTCGGGCATTCTCACCGACCACCCGCGCCGCCGCGGCCATCCTCGCCACGCCAGGCCCGATGTCACCCGCAAGCACGGCTGAGCCCGGCCCCGCCCGCTCCCCCGTACCGGTCGGACAGCTGATCCCGTCGCAGGGTCAACACCGCCCCGTCCGTGTGTGGTGTGCGGGCGGTCGGAAAATCCGGTTGCGTGGTGGTGTCCATGGGATAGCCTTTCCGGGATTTTGCGCGGCAGGTTCTCTGCCGCTCCGCTCGGCGCGCTCGGCGTCGACACGCACCGCGTGCCCTGCCCGGAAGGAGGCGAGAGACATGGACCGTGCTGAATGCGTTGCGGCCATAGTTGCCTCCGGCCGTGTGCCCTCCCTCCTCTGCGGCGCGCGGTAACTCTTCCCCCCTTCCTGTTTCTTGTCTTCGGCATCTTCCTGAGATGCCGCGTCACGAGATGTCCTGGCCCGCGCGGTTCGTCGCCGCGCGGACCGCGGGGGCGCGCGCCCGAAGACGGGCCCTTCTCTTGCTGGTCACCGTGATCTCGGCACTTTCCGTCTCACGACCGGCAAGAGCGCCGGCGTGAGTGACACGCAGTTGGCGAGGCAGGCCCCGGGTGCTGTCCGTGGTTCCCGCTGCCCCATCGCCCTGCCGTGTCCCCGTGCTGCGTACACCGGCCCGTCGTCACCCCTGCGACCGTCCCTGGCCGGCTGTCCCGACAGCACTTCGACACGAAACATGCGTGATCGCCTTGAGCAAGAAACGTCCCGGAGGGGAATCCCTCCCGTCCTCTCCTTCCCCCGCCCCTTCCACGGCCACCGGCCGTTCCCCGGACCGCGAGGCTCGCGCCACGACTCCGGCACCGGATCCGAAGCGCTGGTGGGCGCTGGCCGTCATCGCCCTCGCCCAGCTGATGGTGATCCTTGACGGCACCGTCGTGAACATCGCGCTGCCCTCCGCCCAGCACGCTCTCGGCATGTCGGACGCCGACCGGCAGTGGGTGATCACCGCCTACACGCTGGCCTTCGGCGGGCTGCTGCTGCTCGGCGGCCGGATCACCGATCTGGTGGGCCGCAAGCGCGCCTTCGTCATCGGCCTGGCCGGGTTCGCCGCGGCCTCCGCGCTGGGCGGCGCGGCGGCCGGTCCCTGGATGCTGTTCGCGGCGCGGGCCCTGCAAGGCGCGTTCGCGGCGGTCCTGGCGCCCTCGGCCCTGTCGCTGCTGACGACGACGTTCACCGACCCCAAGGAGCGGGCCAGGGCGTTCGGGGTCTACGGTGCGCTGGCCGGCGGCGGCAGCGCGGTCGGACTGATCGTGGGCGGTCTGCTGACCGAGTACCTGAACGGGCGCTGGTCCCTGTACGTCAACGTGCCCATCGCGCTGGCCGCCCTGCTCGGCGCACCGGCCTTCCTGCGCGACGGCTCCGGCCGCCGGGGCGGGCACCTGGACGGGCGCGGCGCGCTCCTTGGCTGCGGCGGGCTCGTCGCCCTCGTGTACGGCTTCAGCGAGGCCGAACCCCGCGGCTGGACCAGCCCGTTGGTGCTCACGCTGCTCGTGGTCGGGGTGATGCTGCTCGCCGCCTTCGTGTGGTGGCAGAGCCGCGCGGAGAGCCCGCTGCTGCCGCTGCGCATCGTCAGGGACCGTGTGCGGGCCGGATCGCTGGCGACGATGGGCCTGGCCACCGTCGGCATGTTCGGCGTCTTCCTGTTCCTGACGTACTACCTGCAGGTCGTCCTCGGCTACCCGCCGGTGCGGACAGGCCTGGCCTTCGTGCCGATCTCGGCCGGGATCGTCATCGGCGCGACCCAGATCGCGGCCCGCCTGCTGCCCCGCACGGCGCCGCGCACCTTGATGTCGTCCGGCATGGTGCTGGCCGCCGCCGGCATGGTGCTGCTCAGCAGCCTGACCGTGCATGCGCAGTACGTGACGCACGTGCTGCCCGCCCTGCTGCTGCTCGGTCTGGGCATGGGCCTGACCTTCATGCCGGTCTACGCGACGGCCACCGCCGGCGTGCCCGCGCAGGACGCCGGTGTGGCCTCGGCCGTCCTCAACACCGTTCAGCAAATGGGCGCTTCGCTGGGCACCGTACTGCTCAACACCATCGCCACCGGCGCGACCAGCCGTTACCTCCACTCGCACGTGCACGATGCGGCCCACGGCGGCGCGAGCCTGGACGACGGCATGGTGCACGGCTTCTCCCTCGCCTACCGGTGCTCGGCGGCCGTCCTGCTGCTCGCCGCCCTGGTAGCGGGCCTCACCGTACGACCCAAGACGCCCCGGCACGCCGGGAACGACACACCGGCCCAGTGAGCCGGGGCCGTGTCCCGCCCCCGTCCGCCGCACCCCTCGAAGGATCCATCATGAAACCCCTGACCGAGCACGACATCCGCACCTCGTTCGCCAACTGCTCGAAGGGCGAGGCCAAACGCCTCCCCCTGCCCAAGAACCTGGCGGACCTCGACCACTGGGACGACCTGGACTTCCTGGGCTGGTTCGATCTGTCCGCGCCCGATCGCAAGTACCTCGTCGTCGAACGCGCCGATGGACTCGTCGGGCTGTCCCTGCGCTCCGCCTCAGGCAACCGCGGCTTCCTGCGCCGCAGCCTGTGCTCGCTGTGCCTGACCACGCATCCCGGCAGCGGCGTCTCCCTCATGACCGCCCCCAAGGCAGGCCGGGCCGGCCGCGAAGGCAACTCGGTGGGCCTCTACGTCTGCACCGACCTGGACTGCTCGTTGTACGTACGGGGCAAGAAGAAGGCGGCACCGGGCGGGCGTATGGAGGAGTCCCTCACGGTCGAGCAGCAGATCGAGCGCCTGCGCGGCAACCTCGACGCGTTCGTGGAACGGGTCTTCCACTGAGACCGACAGGGGCTCGGCGCCCATCGCCGCCGAGCCCCTGTCCACTCCTTGCACTGAGCTCACGGGCAAGTGGCTGCCGTGTCGATCCTGATGCCGGTCACGGTGAAGGCCGAGGAGAAGTTCACGTGGTGATTCGGCGGGAGGCACAGGTACTGCGTTGCGCCGCTGCTGTTGACGATGTAGCGGAGATAGGCCCGGTCGTCATTGCGGGTGTTGTTGACCCAGTCCGCGCCACGGCTGTTGGGGCCGAGGTTCTGGTAGGCGGTGGTGACATCCTGATACGCGGCTGTGGGGCTGGCGCTGTTCCACTGGGCGTTCGTCTGGTAGAAGCAGACCCTGGGCCACGCGCATCCGTTGTACGAGTCTGCCGATGCGGTGGGAGCCGTGGCCAGCGCCGTCAGGGC
>NZ_JBNNJZ010000596.1:0-4814 GCF_050270335.1 Streptomyces sp. NPDC059900 | reverse complement strand
ACCCACAACTGGGCGCCGTGCAGGAGGCGGGCGTGCTTGCGCGGGCTCTCCTCGGAGTGCGAGATCGCCCGGCCCGACGTCATCAGACCGAGCTCGCGGGGGCGGATCGTCTGGAGGCTGCCGGTGGAGTCGCGGTGCAGGACCTCGCCGTCGTGCAGCCAGCTCACCGTCTGCAGGCCCATGTGCGGGTGGGGGCCCACCTGCATGCCGGGCTCGTCGGCGATGTCGTCGGGGCCGTAGTGATCCACGAAGCACCAGGCGCCGACCATGCGGCGGCCCAGGTTGGGCAGCAGGCGGCGCACCTCCGTGGATTCGCCGAGCTTGACCTTGCGGGGGCTGAGGAGTTCCCGGACCGGTTCGGCGACGACGAACCCGCGCCCGCCGCACAGAGAGGGAACCGGCTCACGATCAAGATTGCTCATGCCGCACAACCTAGCCCCGTGGGGCGCCCGGCGTCAGGCGCGCGCTCCGGTCATTCCGGAGGAACCCGCGCCCCCGGGTTGCCCCGGCCGCCCGGAGCCGCCTCGGCCGGACCAGTTGGTGGAATTTTTAATCACATCCCGCCGTTGGAGGGCTCGAAGGAGGCAACAGTGGACACGATGTACTACGACCACGGAACCGCGGCGGAGCGCTGGGAGCGCGCGCGGCAGTTCTTCGACGCCAAGGAGTACGCCACGGCGGCGCGCATCCTCGACCCCCTGGCCGACGAGGTGCCGGAGCAGGTCGCCCCGCGTCTGCTGCTTGCCCGCGCCTACTACCACTCGGCTCAACTGCTGCGCGCGGAGACCGAGTTGCGTACGGTCATCGAGCTCGACCCCGTCGAGCAGTACGCCCGGCTGCTGCTCGGCCGCACGCTCGAACGGCAGGGGCGGGACGCCGACGCGGCCCCGCACCTGCGGATGGCCGCGGCCCTCTCGGGCGACTTCGCGGAGGCCTGATCCCGGGGCGCACGGCCGCTGGAGACCTGATCCAGCGGCCTCGGCTCACGGCCACACGGCTTCGGCCAGCGCCACGCCCACGAAGACCGCGCCCAGCGCCGCGGCCACGCTGATCACTGCGTTGGCCGCGGCATAGAACCGGGAGCCGCCCTCGGCGAGCCGCAGCGTGTCGTACGAGAAGGTCGAGTACGTGGTCAGGGCGCCGCACAGGCCGGTTCCGAGGAACAGCTGGATGTGGGAGCTGGCGGCGCCCGCGACGGTCGCGCCGGTGAGCACGCCGAGGATCAGACTGCCCGCCACGTTGGCCGCGAGCGTTCCCCACGGGAAGACCGTGTCGTGCCTGGCCTGCACGGCACGGTCGGTGAGGAACCGCAGCGGGGCGCCGATCATCGCCCCCGCCACCACGCAGAGCCAGTTCATGTGACCTCCGCGGCCGGGCCGTTCACGGCTGCCTCAGGGCCACGACGCGGCGCGTCAGCCACGCCGCGCTCCAGACCGCCGCGAGGGCCGCGAGGAGCGTCAGGCCCAGATAGGCCAGACCCGTACGGGCGTGTCCGCCCTTCACCAGGCGCTCGACGTCCATCGCGTAGGTGGAGAACGTGGTGAAGCCGCCCAGTACGCCCGTACCGAAGAAAGGGCGCAGCAGGCGGTGCGGTGTCCGCATCACCTCCGTGAGGATGACCATGAAGGCCCCCATGACGGCGCATCCGACGACGTTCACCAGGAGCGTCGTGGTGGGGAAGGCGCCGGTGGCGGTGGGCCAGATCTGGGACGCTCCGTAGCGGGCGGACGCGCCGATCGCGCCGCCGACGGCCACGGCCGCCACCACGGGCCACACGCCGTTCTCCCTCACCTGCACCACCTCTGCGGAATCCGCGGTCCGCCGGGCCAAAAGATCACCACGGAAGATCGTCCTCAGGCTAGCCGCCCGCCGGTGTGTCCCGCAGTCCGAGGCGCAGGTGCTCGACGTGGAAGAGCGCCTGGTCGAGGAGTTCGGCGACGTGGTGGTCGTAGAGGGCGTAGATGACCGAGCGGCCGTGCCGTTCGCCGGTGATCAGGCCGAGGTTGCGCAGCAGGCGCAGCTGGTGGGAGCAGGCCGACTGCTCCATGCCGACCGCGTCGGCCAGATCGCCGGCTGCGCAGGGGCCCTCCTGGAGGCGGGCGAGGATCAGCAGCCGGGACGGCGTGGCCAGGGCCTGGAGCGTGGCGGCGACGTCGGCGGCCCCCACGGAGTCCAGGCGTTCGCGCGTGGTGGCGGTGCTCTTGTCGTCGACTCCGTGGCCCATGGCGTCATCCTATCGATGACACATGAAAAGCTGTTCATTCATTCCTGTACGGTGATGACGTTGCCGCTCCCCAGCCCGTGAAGGGTTACTCCGCCATGCCCGCAGCCCCGCCCGACACACCCACTCCCCTGCCCGTCCGGCCCGCCCGTCCGCGATCCGGCCCCGCACCGGCCCCGCGCCGCCGCACCCGCGTCCTCGCCCTCGCCGAAGCCCGCTGGGCGGCGGCAGCGACGGCCGCGTTCCTGGCGGCGCTGCCGCTCCAGCTGGCCGGGGCCGCTGCCTGGACGTGGGGCGTTCTGTACGCCGTCGCGTACGTCGCCGGGGGCTGGGAACCGGCGCTCGCCGGGCTGCGGGCGCTGCGCGAGAAGAACCTGGACGTGGACCTCCTGATGATCGTCGCCGCCCTCGGCGCGGCCTCGATCGGGCAGGTCATGGACGGGGCGCTGCTCATCGTCATCTTCGCGACGTCCGGCGCCCTCGAGGCCCTGGCCACCGCCCGTACCGCCGACTCGGTGCGCAGCCTGCTCGACCTCGCACCCGCCACCGCCACACGTCTTGCCGCCGGGGGCGGCGAGGGCGGCCAGGCTGGCGAGGGTGGCGAAGAGACGGTAGGCACTGCCGAGTTGAGGGTCGGCGACGTCATCCTCGTACGACCCGGCGAGCGCGTGGGCGCCGACGGCGAGGTGCTCGACGGGGCCAGTGACGTCGACCAGGCGACGATCACCGGGGAGCCGCTGCCGGTCGGCAAGGCGGCCGGGGACGAGGTGTTCGCGGGGACGCTGAACGGGGCGGGTGCGCTGCGGGTGCGGGTCGGGCGTGACGCGTCGGACTCGGTGATCGCGCGGATCGTGGCGATGGTCGAGGAGGCGTCGGAGACCAAGGCGCCGACGCAGCTGTTCATCGAGAAGGTCGAGCAGCGCTACTCGCTCGGCATGGTCATCGCCACGCTCGCCGTCTTCACCGTCCCGCTGGCACTCGGTGACGACCTGACCGGGGCCCTGCTGCGGGCGATGACGTTCATGATCGTGGCATCGCCGTGCGCGGTGGTGCTGGCCACCATGCCGCCGCTGCTCTCGGCGATCGCCAACGCCGGACGGCACGGCGTCCTGGTCAAGTCCGCCGTCGTGATGGAGCGTCTGGGACAGGTCGACGCGGTCGCCGTCGACAAGACCGGCACCCTGACCGAGGGGACTCCCCGGGTGACCGCCGTCCACGCGCTGCCGGGCAGCGACCTGACCGATGATGCCCTCCTCGCGCTCGCCGCGGCAGCCGAGCACAGCAGCGAGCACCCGCTGGCCCGCGCCGTCGTGGGTGCGGCGCGCGCCCGCGGCCTGGCCCTCCCGTCCGCCACGGGCTTCACGTCGGCGCCGGGTGTCGGGGTGCGTGCCACGGTCGGGGGCGCGACCGTCGAGGTGGGGGCTCCGGCCCGGCTCCTCGCAAGCCCGCCGCAGGACGCGACCGCCGCCGATGCGCTGGCTCGCGCCGGGCAGTTGGGCGAGGACGGCCAGACCGCCGTGCTCGTCCTGCGCGACGGCGTCCCCGTCGGCGTCCTCGGCATCGCCGACCGCCTCCGCCCCGACGCAGCGGCGACCGTCACCGCCCTGGAGACCCTGACCGGCACCGCCCCGATGCTGCTCACCGGCGACAACGCGCAGGCCGCGGCCCAGCTCGCGAAGGAGGTCGGCATCGATGACGTACGGGCCGGGCTGCTGCCGCAGGACAAGGTCGCGGCGGTGCGCGAGGCGGAGGGCGCCGGACGCAGGGTCCTGGTCATCGGGGACGGCGTCAACGACGCGCCCGCCCTCGCCGCGGCCCACACCGGCATCGCGATGGGCCGGGCCGGTTCCGACCTCGCTCTGGAGACCGCCGACGCGGTCGTCGTGCGGGACGAACTCGCCACTGTGCCACGGGTGATCGCCCTGTCCCGGCGCGCCCGCGGGCTCGTGGTGCAGAACCTGGTGATCGCCGGGGCGTTCATCGCCGTACTGGTCACCTGGGACCTCGTCGGCACCCTGCCGCTGCCCCTGGGCGTGCTCGGCCACGAGGGCTCCACCGTGCTCGTGGGGCTCAACGGCCTGCGGCTGCTGCGGGACGCGGCGTGGCGGGACGCGGGCGCCTGAGCGCGACCCGGCGGGATGGCGGTGCTACGGCTCGGGCAGGACGCAGGGCCCGTCACCACTGCGGGACGCTGTTGGCGAATCTGGCTGCGGGTTCTTGTGTCGGCCCCCGAGACTTGTGTCTCGGGGGCCGACGTCGTGGTGGGGGTCTGCGATGTCGATGCGGCCGAAGGGGCCGGACAGGATTCCGGTAGAGACGGTGCGGGTGGCGCGGGCGGCGTTCCCGCGCGGGAGTCTCGCGATCCGGGTGAGGGACGAGTTGGGGCCGTTGTTCACGGATGCGGAGTTCGTGGACTTGTTCCCGGTGCGGGGCAGGCCTGCCTGGTCGCCGGGGCGGCTGGCATTGGTGCTGGTGTTGCAGTTCGTGGAAGGGCTGACCGACCGGCAGGCCGCGGAGGCGGTGAGGGCCAGGATCGACTTCAAGTACGCTCTCGGGCTTGAGCTGACCGACCCGGGGTTCGACTTCTCGGTGC
>NZ_JBNNJZ010000595.1:0-4817 GCF_050270335.1 Streptomyces sp. NPDC059900 | reverse complement strand
GAGTTCGGGCCCGCCGTAGGAGAAGGCGGCGTTCAGCTTGTCGCCCTCCGGCCGCTTGGTCTTGCCCGTCGTCGTGTCGAGGCGGCCGGGCAGAGTGACCCAGGAGTCGCGCGGCAGGCTGACCAGGCTGGAGCCGTTGGCCCCGGTGTGCAGCAGCATCATCGAGTCGGTGCGCCGCCCGCCGCCCCCGCCCGCCTTCAGGTCCCGTACGGCGTCCTCCGAAAGGCCGTCGCGGCTGTCCGAGCCCACGATGAGGTAGTTGGTGCCTTTGCCGGGCGGCGGCCGGTCCCCGTACGCGCCCAGGTCCACGTCACGGTCGAGCCGGGTCTCCGCCCAGCCGTATGTACCGCCCGTCGCGGCGATCACGACACCGAACAGGACGAGCACCGCCCGCCGCAGCCTCCTGTGCTTCTTCGACTGCCGGGCGTGCGCGCGCCGGGGCCCGTAGCGTGAGCTGGGCCGTTCGGCGAAGGGCGTGATCTGGCCGGCCCGCCGGTCGAGCGGGTCTGTCATGGTCGGCTCCCTTCCAGGCTCCGCCGCTCCTCTTCGGAGGGCGCTTCGAGGAGATACGGATCGGCGGTCCCCGAGCGCTGCATGCTGTGCCACTTCAGGCGGGTGCCGAGCAGCGCCGTGGTCACGGAGTGGATGACCACCAGGTACATCAGCTGCCGGTACACGAACTGCTGGAGCGGAAGCGCCCACAGCACGCGCAGCCGTTCGCGGTCGAGCCGCAGCGCGTAGGCGGCGGTGACCAACTGCACGGACAGGAAGCCGAGCCAGACGAGGGCGGCTTCCAGGGGGTCGCGGAACACCGCCCCGAACAGGGCGAACATGTCGACGACCGGCGCGCACAGCGGAAGGACGATCTGGAACAGCGTGACGTAGAGCAGTACGCGACGGCCGAAGCGCCCCGCGGGTCCCACCTCCGTGACCGCGTGCCGGTGCTTCCACATCGACTGGAGGGTTCCGTAGCACCAGCGGTAGCGCTGCCGCCACAACTGCCGGATGCTGACCGGCACTTCGGTCCAGGCGACCGCCGACTCCTCGTAGACGACGCGCCAGCCGGCCCGCCAGAGCGCCATCGTGAGGTCGGTGTCCTCGGCCAGGGTCTCGTCGCTGACACCGCCGACGCCCATCAGGGCGTCCCTGCGGAAGGCGCCGATCGCCCCCGGCACCGTCGGCATGCACTCCAGGACCTCGAACATCCGCCGGTCGAGGTTGAAGCCGAGCACGTACTCCAGGTGCTGCCATTTGCCCAGCAGACGGCGCCGGTTGCCGACCTTGGTGTTGCCGCTGACCGCGCCGACCGCCGGGTGGGCGAGCGGCTGG
This sequence comes from Streptomyces sp. NPDC059900, assembly GCF_050270335.1. Lineage (NCBI taxonomy): Bacteria > Bacillati > Actinomycetota > Actinomycetes > Kitasatosporales > Streptomycetaceae > Streptomyces > Streptomyces sp. NPDC059900. The sequence goes on along the minus strand of NZ_JBNNJZ010000595.1, from coordinate 3,488 downwards.
ACGAGACGGGCCAGTGCCTCGGGTTCGAAGATGGTGTCCGCGTCGACCATCACGACGATGTCGTGGCGGGCGTGGGCCAGGCCGGTGTTGAGGGCGCTCGGCTTGCCTCCGTTGGGCTGCCGGATCACCGTCACCCGCGGGTCGTCGATGTCCTCGGCGATGTCGGCCGTGGCGTCGGTCGACCCGTCGTCGATCACGATGATCTGGAAGTGCGGGTGGGTGGAGGCGAGCAGGGAGTGCACGGTGGAGGCGATGCCCGCCTCCTCGTTGTACGCGGGGACGAGGACCGTCACCGGGTCGCGCACTTCCCGCAGCCGTGGCGCGCCGGGCCGGTAGCGGTGCAGCCTGCGCACGTGCAGCCGGGCGAACAGCATGAACAGGAGCATCCGCAGGACGCCGAGCACGCCCGCGAGCGTCAGCGTCCACACCATCACGGTGAGGAAGGCACGCCCGAGCTTCTGCGACCAGATCAGCCCCTCGCCCTTGATCTCCTGCGCGACCGGGACCGACCGGACGAAGGAGGGACGGCCGAGGCCCCCGCTGACGGTGGTGAACGACTTCACCCCGCGGTCCTTCAGGATGTCCTCGGCCTCGCGGTAGCCGAGGTCGGTCTGGCTGTGCTGCGACACGAGGCCGCGCCACGGCTTGCGGTCCTTGTAGTCCGACGCGACCACCAGGTATCCCTGCGCCGCCGCTCGCCCCGCCGCCGTCCACTCGGGGCCGCAGAGCGTGTCCGCGGCCGTGGTGTGCGGCAGCCGCAGCAGGGTGGTGTTGACGCCGGCCGCTCCCGCGAAGGCGCTCTGGGTGAGGGACAGTTCGAGGCGTGCCCGCAGCGGCGAAGCGACACCGAGGTCGCCGCCGCTGTAGGTGTACGAGCCGACCTCGTGGCCCTCGCGCACGATCCGCCGCATCAGCTTCGGATGCCGGGCCGCGTCCTTCCCGTAGACGAAGAAGGTCGCCCGTGCGTGGTGCCGGCGCAGCAGGTCGAGCAGGCGCGGCGTCCACTGCGGGTCGGGCCCGCCGTCGAAGGTGAGCGCGACGGTCCGCGGCGGCATGGCCGTGGTGGCGACCCCCTTCGGGCCGAAGGTGAGGATCGGCTGCCCGTCGTCCGCCTCGCGCGGGATCGGGCGGGTGCACGGCGGCTTGGTGCGTGCGGAGTCGACCTGGTGGGTCGTCCAGCCCTCGAAGAGGAGGGCGACGGTGACCACGAGCAGGACGAGCAGGAGGACGAGCCAGTGTCCGCGCGGCGGGCGGTGGACAGCGGCCTGCCGGCTCACTGCCCCGGGCCCCCGGCCGGCGGGGCGGTTCTGCCTGCGGGCGGGGGCCGGCGGTCGTGGCGGTCCGCGCGGTCCCCGGCCTGTGCTCCGCGGGCGTCGGCACGGGCCGGTGTCCCGGAGTCGCTCCGCGCCTCGCCGGTGTCCCGGCCGGTGGACGCCGGGGCGTTCGTACTCGGTGGTCGCGTGCCGACGGGTTCCAGAAGTCCGCTGACCAGCGTGCCGACGAACAGCAGATACCCGAGGCAGGCGCCGCCGACGATCAGGGCCATGCCTTGCAGGGTCCGCTTGCGCAGGCCCGACTGGTCGATGAATACGGGGTCTTGTGGCGTGACGGGCCGGGGACGCCGCCGCACGGGCGCGGCCCGGGGCTCCGGCTCCTGACCCGGCGGGCCCGGCCGGCCCGGCGTACGGGGATGCCCGGGCGACAATCGCCCGTCGTGCGGTGTGCTGGCTATGTGGGGGGTGCCCTGCACTGGTGCTCCTGATCTGTGGCCGCGCACGCGCGACTCTTTATGTGGGGGGACGGGCCCGGGGGCCCGCTGTACTGCACGTGAGACGTCAGGAGCCGCACCCCGTGGCCCGGTGCGCACGGGTGGGCTCCCGTACGCGCGAGCATGCCCCGCGCCCACTCCGGGAGGGGCCGGAGAAGCCGCGTACAGCATGTGCCCGACGAGGGCCGGGAGGCCGAGGTGCCGCCGTCAGCCGTCACGCAGCCCCCGACCCTACTCGGGCGAACCGGGTCGGGCACCCCCGAACGGACGGTGGCGGCCATCACTCCGGGGTGCGGCAACACACCGTTAACCGGTCGGCAACTGGGCCCGTCTCCGGGAGCACGCGGGCGCGGACGGGCAACACCGGGCGTTCACCTCGCGGTCCGCTGTCCGACGCCGTACCTGCCGGAAAGGCTTCACGGCAAGATCACATAGTGCTCTCTGTCATTAAATGCCCATGACAGACAGGATCGCCTTCATGGCCAACTCCCGCAAAGACCGGTCCCGCAGGAACGAGCCCGGCAGGCACCGGCCCTCTTACGGCCGGCTCGCCCTCGTCACGGCCGTCGCCGCCCTGGCCGCCACCCTGCCCCTGAACTCCGGCGCCCTCGCGGCCACCGCCCTGCCCGCCGTCCAGCCGCGCGCCGAGACCCCCGCCCTGCACGACGACACAGCGGGCGGCGACGCGGACGCCGACGACCCGGCGATCTGGCGCAACCCCGCCGACCCCGGCCGCAGCCTGGTCGTGGCGACCGCCAAGCAGGGCGGGCTTCGCGTCTACGACCTCGACGCGCGCGAGGTGCAGTCCGTCGCGGCGCCCGCCGCGCCGGGCCCCGACGACGCGCCGGGCCGCTTCAACAACGTCGACCTGGTGCACGGTCTGCGCCTGTCGTCGGGGCGCGCGGACCTGGCGGTGACCAGCGACCGCGGCAGCGACCGGCTGCGCGTCTACCGCATCGACCGCGACCGCGCGGGCGGCCCGCTCACCGATGTCACCGACCCGGCCGCGGCGCCCGTCTTCTCGTCCTCGCAGGAGGAGATCAACGAGCAGCGCACCGCGTACGGCCTCGCGACCTGGACGGACCCGTCGACGGGCCGGTCCTACGCTCTGGTCAGCCGCCGGGAGCGGACGAGCATCGCCCTGGTCGAACTGACCGCGAAGAGCGGCGGGAAGGTCGGCTACCGCAAGGTCCGCACTCTCGACCTGCCCGCCGAATTCCGTCTGCCGAACGGGACTTCGTGGTCGCCGTGCGGCGAGCCCGGCGAGCTGCCACAGGTCGAGGGCATGGTGGTGGATCCGGCCGGCGGCACGCTGTACGCCGGCCAGGAGGACGTCGGTATCTGGCGGCTGCGCGCCGACCTGACCGGCAAGCCGCAACTGGTGGACAAGGTGCGCGAGTACGGGGTCCCCGGTACGTACGACCCCTCGACCGAGGAGTGCTCCGCGGGCGCCGACCCCGGCTATGGCGGCAAGCACCTGAAGGCCGACGTGGAGGGTCTGACGCTGCTGCGCCAGGGCCGGGGCGACGGCTATCTGCTTGCCTCCAGCCAGGGCGACAACACCTTCGCCGCCTACGACCGCGAGCTGTCCGACGGCAACGAGTACGAGGGCGGCTTCCGCGTCGGTGCCGCGTCCGCCGCGCTCGACGGCTCCGAGGAGTGCGACGGCGCCGCGGTCCTGGGCGAACCGCTGGGCGACCGGTATCCGCACGGGCTGCTC
>NZ_JBNNJZ010000594.1:0-4821 GCF_050270335.1 Streptomyces sp. NPDC059900 | reverse complement strand
GGACCAGGGACGATGCCGGGTGATGCGGGGCGATGCCCAGGGTGGAGCCCACGGAAGGGTGGTCAGGCGTGCAGGTCACGTTCGGGGTCCTCGGTCCTGTGGTGGCCGGGGACGGTGCCGGGGGCGCCATCGCCCTGAAGGGGCCGCGGCACCGCGCGGTGCTCGCCCGCCTGATCGTCGCCCGCCGTCACGTCGTCCCCGTGGCACGCCTCGTCGACGACCTGTGGGCGCAGCCGCCCGCGGACGCGGTCGGGGCGGTACGCACCTTCGTGGCCGCCCTGCGCCGGGCCCTCGAACCGGAGCGCCCGCCCCGCACCCCGGCCCGCCTGCTCGTCACCGAGGGGCCGGGATACGCCCTGCGCGCCGAGCCCGGCACGGTCGACGCCTGGCGCTTCGAGCAGGCGGTGACGGCCGCCGCGAGCTTGCCGCCCGGGGATGCCCTCGCCTGCCTGGAGGAGGCGCTGGGGTGGTGGCGCGGTTCGGCCTACGCCGAGTTCGCCGAGGAGGCGTGGGCCCGCTCCGAGCGCTCCCGCCTGGGCGAACTGCGACTGCGGGCCGTCGAGCTGCAGGCCGGGGCGCGCCTCGACCTGGGGCGGGCGGCCGACGCGGTGCCCGATCTGGACGCGCATGTGGCCGAGCACCCCTGGCGCGAGGACGCCTGGCGGCTCCTGGCCCTCGCGCTCTACCGCACCGGCAGGCAGGGCGACGCGCTCGCGGTCCTGCGCCGGGCCCGCGCCCTCCTGGTCGAGCAGCTCGGCGTGGACCCCGGCCCCGCGCTGCGCCGCCTGGAGGCGGACATCCTCGGCCAGGCCCGCCACCTCGACCCGGCACAGCCCCGGACCGGCGACGCCGCCGAACGGGTGTGGGCGCGGGCCACCACCGCCTACGACCGGGCCGTGGCGTCCGGAGCCCGCGTCCGCCTCGACTCCACGGTCGGCCTCCTCCGGAACCTGGCGGTGACCGGGGGCGGCGGCCTCGAAGCGGCCCGCGAGCACCGCGTGGCGGCCATCGAGGCGGCGGAGGAACTGGGCGACGCGGAGCTCACCGCCCGCGTGATCGGCGCGTACGACGTCCCGGCGATCTGGACCCGCGTCGACGACCCGCCGCAGGCCGCGCAGGTGGTGGCGGCGGCCGAACGCACCCTGGCCGCACTCCGTCCCGACGCGCACCCGGCGGCACGGGCCCGCCTGCTGGCCACGATCGCCCTGGAGTCACGCGGCACGAGCTCGGCGCGCGGACCCCAGGCGGCCCGCCAGGCCGAGGAGCTCGCCCGCGGTCTCGACGACCCCGCGCTGCTCGCGTTCACCCTCAACGGCCTTTTCATGCAGACCTTTTCCCGTGCGGGGCTTGCCGCCCGCCGGGACGCGATCGGCGCCGAGCTGATCGCCCTGTCCGCCCGCAACGGCCTGACCACGTACGAGGTCACGGGCCACCTCATCCGCCTCCAGGCCCGCAGCGCACTCGCGGACTTCGAGGGCGCCGACAGCCACGCGAGAGCTGCGGATCTCCTGGCGGTCCGTCATGAACTGCCGCTGGTAGGTGTGTTCACCGACTGGTACGCGGCGCTGCGGCTCGCCGCGACAGGGCAGACACCGGCAGCCGAGACCGCCTACCGGGAGGCCGCCGCACGACTGGACGGCGCGGGCATGCCGGGCCTGGAGCACGGACTGCTGCCGCTGGCCCAGCTGTGCCTGCGGCTGGGAAGCGGACGGCACACCCCGAACGACCTACGGTTCGAGGAGAGTTGGGCCGAGAGTGACGGGAGGGCGGACTGGGGCCCCTATGAGCCCTGGGCCCGCCCCTTGCTGCTGCTGGCCCAAGGCCGGCGCGGGGAAGCGGCGAAGGCACTGCGACGGCTCCCCGAACCGCCCCGCGACTTGCTGCTCGAAGCCCTGTGGTGCCTGGCCGCACGAGCGGCGATTGCCCTCGACGACCGCGAGACGATGGAGCGCGCCCACGCCGAACTGTCGCCTGCCGAAGGGGAGTTGGCCGGAGCGGGCAGCGGCCTGATCACGCTGGGCCCGGTCGCGCGGCATCTGGACGACCTCACGACGGCCCTGCGGCGCGGACGTGCCGGGCGGCGGGCCTGACGCGGCGGAATCACCGGTCAGACCCGTCGCACAGGGTCAGCCCTTGCGGGTGTTGACCTCGTCGGTGAGGGCGGGGACGACGTCGAAGAGGTCGCCGACCACGCCGTAGTCGACCAGTTCGAAGATCGGGGCTTCGGCGTCCTTGTTGATCGCCACGATCGTCTTGGAGGTCTGCATGCCCGCCCGGTGCTGGATCGCGCCCGAGATACCCGAGGCGATGTACAGCTGCGGCGAGACGCTCTTGCCGGTCTGGCCGACCTGGTTGGAGTGCGGGTACCAGCCCGCGTCCACCGCGGCACGCGAGGCGCCCACCGCCGCACCCAGCGAGTCCGCGAGCGATTCGATGAGGTGGAAGTTCTCCGCGCCGTTCACGCCGCGGCCGCCGGAGACCACGATGGCGGCCTCGGTCAGCTCCGGGCGTCCGGTCGACTCGCGCGGCGTGCGCGCGGTCACCTTGGTGCCCGTGGCCTGGTCGGAGAAGGACACCGACAGGGCCTCCACGGTGCCGGCGGCCGGGGCGGCCTCCACCGCGGCGCTGTTGGGCTTCACCGTGATCACCGGGGTGCCGGTGGTGATGCGGGACTTGGTGGTGTAGGAGGCGGCGAACGCCGACTGGGTGGCCACCGGGCCCTGCTCGCCCGCCTCCAGGTCGACGGCGTCGGTGATGATGCCCGACCCGATGCGCACCGCAAGACGCGCGGCGATCTCCTTGCCCTCCGCGGAGGAGGGCACCAGCACCGCGGCCGGGGAGACGGCGTCGTAGGCGGCCTGCAGTGCGTCGACCTTCGGGACCACCAGGTAGTCGGCGAACTCGGCGGCGTCGCTGGTCAGCACCTTGACCGCGCCGTGCTCGGCGAGCGCGGGAGCGGTCCCGGCGGCGCCGTTGCCCAGCGCGAGCGCGACGGGCTCGCCGATCCGGCGGGCCAGCGTGAGCAGCTCCAGGGTGGGCTTGCGGACGGCACCGTCCACGTGGTCGACGTAGACCAGAACTTCAGCCATGGGACTTCAATCCTTTGCAGAGACGAGGAAGCGAAAGACAGGGGGCGGCAGGGGCTCAGATGAACTTCTGGCCCGCGAGGAACTCGGCGAGCTGCTTGCCGCCCTCGCCCTCGTCCTTGACGATGGTGCCCGCACTGCGCGCGGGACGCTCGGTGGCCGCATCGACCCTCGTCCAGGCACCCTCCAGGCCCACCTGCCCGGCCTCCAGGTCCAGATCGGAGAGGTCCCAGGCCTCGACCGGCTTCTTCTTGGCGGCCATGATGCCCTTGAAGGAGGGGTAGCGGGCCTCGCCCGACTGGTCGGTCACCGACACCACCGCGGGCAGCGAGGCCTGAAGCTGCTCGGAGGCGCTGTCGCCGTCCCGGCGGCCCGTGACCACCCCGTCGGCGACGGACACCTCGGACAGCAGGGTGACCTGCGGCACGCCCAGGCGCTCGGCCAGCAGGGCCGGCACGATGCCCATCGTGCCGTCGGTGGACGCCATCCCGGAGATCACCAGGTCGTAGCCGGCCTTCTCGATCGCCTTGGCAAGCACCAGCGAGGTGCCCAGCGCATCCGTGCCGTGCAGGTCCTCGTCCTCCACATGGATGGCCTTGTCCGCACCCATCGACAGCGCCTTGCGCAACGCGTCCTTGGCGTCCTCCGGACCCACCGTCAGCACGGTGATCTCCGCGTCGTCCGCCTCGTCCGCGATCTGCAACGCCTGCTCGACCGCATACTCGTCCAGCTCCGACAGCAGCCCGTCGACGTCATCCCGGTCGACGGTCAGGTCATCGGCGAAATGCCGGTCGCCGGTGGCGTCGGGCACGTACTTCACGGTGACAACGATCCTCAAGCTCACGCCGGCTCTCCTACCTGGTGTTGTTCGTCATGGCGACGTTATGGCACTCAGTACCCCCTGTAAAGGTACGTAGTGCCAGATTGGTCATCACGATGCTACGTTCCCCGCATGACTGAGGCGCGCGGACCAGCGAAGAAGGCCCCCATGCGGCAGGTGCTCGCCCATGCGGCGTTCCAGCTGTTCCTGGAGCGGGGCTTCGAGCAGACCACGGTGGACGACATCGTGGCGCGGGCCGGTGTCGGGCGCCGCTCCTTCTTCCGGTACTTCCCGTCCAAAGAGGACGCCGTCTTCCCCGACCACGAGAGCTGCCTGGCCGACATGACGGCGTTCCTTGACGCGGCCGACGGCGGTGATCCCGTGGAGGCCGTGTGCGACGCGGCCCGGATCGTGCTGCGCATGTACGCCACGAATCCGGAGTTCTCCGTACAGCGCTACCGCCTCACGCAGGAGGTCCCCGGCCTGCGTACGTACGAACTCTCCGTGGTGCGCCGCTACGAACGCACCATGGCCGGCTACCTCCGCGGCCGCTACGCCGAGACCGAGGACGGCTCGCTGCGCGCCGAGGTGATCGCCGCCGCCGTGGTCGCCGCGCACAACAACGCCCTGCGCTCCTGGCTGCGTTCGGGCGGCGAGGGTGACGCCGAGACCGCCGTGGACCATGCCCTTGAGCTCGTGCGGACCGGCTGGGGGAGCGCCGCCGCGCACGGCGAATCGGCCGCCGACGGGACCGATGACGAGGTCGTCGTCATGGTGGTCTCCAAACGGGCCCCCATGTGGCGCGTGGTCCAGCGCGTCGAGTCGGCCCTCGGCCAGGACTGAAAGCATTTTCGCCAGGACCGAAAGCAACGGGGAGCACTCAGTACCTTTACCTGCTGGCACTCAGTGCCATAT